>JAZGFO010000059.1:0-15521 GCA_036479655.1 Saprospiraceae bacterium | reverse complement strand
TCTATATCTCCTTCTTCACCAACTTGCTTGATTTTCTCTAATTGTTCATAGAGTTTTTCTAACGGTTTTTCAAATTCTAAGAATACCATATGGGGTTTGTTTTATAAAGTTGCAATATGCAACATATTATTATTACATCTCAAAGGTAGAAAAATTGAGTTATTAATCTTATTTTTGAATGTATATTTGGCTTATAAAACGTCTGAGGTCAATTATCGTTTTTATTGCCTAGGTTCTGTCCTTTATAATATCTAGTATCGATGTCTAATATCATTTTTGTAATATAAGTTATTTGACCTACATGATAGCTGAAATGCTCAATTACATGAAATATTATTGATAATAATGTTTCTTTATAACCTTGGACATTGTATACTTTTTCTAGCTTTTCAAGCGAAATTTTTGGAATAACCTCTTCAAGGTCCAATGCAAGAGTGTTAACAATAGACAATAATTCTCTTTTAGTAAATTGACGATTAGGTAAAAACTCTAATTCTCGTTGCCTTGTATCTTTATCCTCGTTCAATGTTGTTATCAACCATTGTCTGACATTGCCATTGAGATGTAATATTAGATTTCCTATTGCATTTGAGTTGTCGTTTGGTTTCCACCATATTTGATTGTAACTAACTAAATTTAAACATGTCTTTATCCTTTCAAGACCTTCGATTAGGATTCGCCTTTTAATTTCGTATTGTATGTTTTTTAGTGTGTTCATTAATATTAATTTAACTTCCTAATTAATTATACACAATTAATAAGAATCATCCTCTCATAGCTACGACAGGATCCATATTACTTGCTTGAACTGCTGGAATAAGACCACTAATTATACCTACAACAATCGAAACCACAACTCCAAGTATAACATTAGAGAAAGATAGATACATTTCAAAATCAAAAGTAATAGATATAAATTTCATAGTGCCATATACTAAAGCTAATCCCATTATTCCACCTAAAAGACAAAGAATAATTGCTTCGATCAAAAATTCTAAAAGAATCATAAACCGTTTTGCCCCGAGTGCTTTTTTTATTCCTATAATATTAGTCCTTTCTTTTACAGAAACAAACATGATATTAGCTACGCTAAACATTCCTACGACAAGGGCAAACCCACCAATAATAATACCAGCGAAATTAAGGACACCAAAAACAGAATCCAAAATTTGTGCTATCATAGATAATTCATTTAGAGCAAAATTTTCATCCTCTAATGGTTTTAATTTTCGTGCAGATCTTAATATACCCGTTAATTCGTCTTTAAGATCTTTAATTTCTACTGTAGGTTTAGCTTTTACATTAAGTAGTCTACCAACTCTACTATTGTCTTTTGTATTTACAAATTTTTTTATGTTGTTATAGCTAATCCAAATAACTTCGTCATAATCAAGAATATTAAACATATTGTCACCTTCAGATTTCAAAACACCTATAACTTTATATTTTTGACCAAATAATTTAACTTCCTTACCCAATGGCTCAATGTTATTAAAAAGCGCTTTTGCGACTTTGTATCCAAGAATAAGTTTGTTTGCTCCTATATTATATTCTTGAGTTGTAAAATATCGACCACGTTCAATATTCATATTGAGAATGTCCTTGTATTCATTAGTAGTGCCCATGATGAAGGCATCACTCACAGAATTAGATTTGTGCTTGATAGTACGTCCCCCTGTAAATACGGCATATGAAGATTGAAGAGCGAGTTTCGATTTTTTATTAATAATACTATAGTCATTGAATGAAGCTTCTGGTCGTTTGGCATATTTCCAGTAGTTTTTACCTGGGTCTTCATTCCAAGGCATTTTGTCAATATACAAGACATCATTTCCTAATTCATTAAAACCATCAACAACAGAAGACTGTAATGAATCTACAGCTGATTTTACGGCAATGATGCAGAATATTCCGATAGTTATACCTAACAGAGATAAGAACGTACGAAGCTTATTTCCCATCAATGACTGAAGGGCTTGTGCAATACTTTCGTAAATAATTTTTAAAAATACCATAAATATAGAACTTGATTACCACAATTATACTTTATATAATGTATACGATTACATTCTTTCGATTAACCAATAATAATAATCGCTTAATGGATAATTTCTTGCATTATTGACATAACAAATTATTGTTTTGGTTTATTGGATTGATGAATATTAATAGGGCGTACTAGAAGTATCTAATATAGATAGTGCTAAATAGCTGTTTTGTTGGTAAAAATATTAATTTTGCAGCCTTTTGGACAGACATCTGATTTTTTAAAAAGAATAAGTATTTATGAGAAGTAAACTTTCACAATTTAATTTTGAGCTCCCTGAAGAATTGGTAGCTAAATACCCAGCAGAGTATAGAGATGAGTCACGATTAATGGTCGTTCACAAAGACTCAGGAAAAATTGAACATAAAGTATTCAAAGACCTTATTGATTATTTTGATGATGGAGATGCTTTTGTTTTTAACAATACTAAAGTTTTTCCTGCAAGGCTATTCGGGCAAAAAGAAAAAACAGGTGCAAAAATTGAGGTTTTTTTATTAAGAGAACTTAATGAACAATCTAAACTGTGGGATGTTTTGGTCGATCCAGCGAGAAAAATCAGAGTAGGTAATAAACTTTACTTTTCTGATAAGAATGATATAGATAACATTTTGCTTGTAGCTGAAGTAGTTGACAATACGACAAGTCGAGGAAGAACAATAAGATTCTCTTTTGATGGTACAGATGAAGAATTTAAAGCAGTACTTAAACAATTAGGGAATACTCCTCTACCTAAGTATATCAACCGAGAACCAGAAAAATCTGATGCAAAGAGATACCAAACTGTATATGCTAGAGAATTGGGTGCCGTTGCTGCCCCTACTGCTGGATTACATTTTAGTAATGAATTGATGAAAAGATTGGAAATTAAGGGTGTTGGTTTTGCAGAAGTAACCTTACATGTTGGCTTAGGTACTTTTCGATCTATTGATGTAGAAGATTTGTCAAAGCATAAAATGGATGCAGAATATTTTAGAATAAATCAGCAAGCAGTCGATGTTGTAAACAAGGCAAAATCTGGGAAAAGAAAAATATGTGGAATTGGAACAACTAGTATGCGTACAGTTGAATCAGCAGTATCAGCGACTAGGAACTTAAAACCGGCAGAAGGTTGGACAAATTTATTTGTTTATCCTCCATATGAATTTAATATTGCAGATGCAATGGTCACTAATTTTCATTTGCCAAAGTCTAGTTTAGTAATTATGACATGTGCTTTTGGTGGTAGAGAATTGATTTTGGATGCATATGAAGAAGCAATCAAAGAAAAGTATAATTTTTTTAGTTATGGAGATGCTATGTTGATTATTTGATACTTTACTGATAGTTAGTTTATTATACTAAACTAATGTAATTATCTGAAATTGAATTGGTGTTTTTGAAAAAAAATATCGAATTCATGGAATTTTGAAAGAGAATCAAGACTTGTATTAAGTGAAACATGATAACTGTAACAAAACAGAATTTATCAACATTATATTATTATTAAATTATTTTTAGCATGTATTGGACATTAGAATTAGCACATAAACTAGAGGACGCACCATGGCCAGCCTCACGAGACGAACTTATTGATTACGCAGTGCGTTCAGGTGCTCCATTAGAAGTAATAGAAAACCTTCAGGTAATTGAAGATGAAGGCGAAGTATATGAGACAATGGAAGATATTTGGCCAGATTACCCGAGAAAAGATGATTTTTTATTCAATGAAGATGAATATTAATTATTTATATCATTGATAACAAGTCTATAGAATCTCACCTTAATTGATATCAAGGTGAGATTTTTTTTATGTTTTACTAATTTTCTAGTATAAATTTGACCTCAAATCTTTTATTGATTTATCTTTACATATAGTTACTGATTGTTAACTTATTACTTTCAATTTTAGAATACCTTTTATGATTGTTGCTATTGACGGCTACTCTTCTTGTGGAAAATCAACTTTGGCAAAAGCACTTGCACGTAAATTGTCATATATATATGTAGACTCTGGAGCTATGTATCGAGCAGTAACACACTATTTTATGCTCCATGATGTAGCATTAAGTGATCAAGAAGAAATAATAGACGCATTGGACAAAATTGAAATTGATTTTAAATTATTAGATGCTAAGAATACTTGCTTTCTTAACGGTGTGAATGTGGAAATGGAAATTAGAAGTATGAGAGTATCCAATAATGTAAGTGAAGTCGCTACTAATGGCGCAGTCAGAGAAAAATTAGTAAACTTACAAAGAGAAATTGCTGGAAAACAATCTATAGTTATGGATGGACGTGATATAGGCACTGTAGTATTTCCAAATGCAGATGTAAAATTATTTGTTGTTGCTGATAAAGAAGTAAGAGCCAAAAGAAGATATGAAGAAATTATTGCAAGTGGCAAAGAAGTAACAATAAGAGAAGTGATAAATAATCTTGAACATAGAGACAAAATTGATACCACGAGAGAGATTTCTCCACTGCGAAAGGCCGATGATGCTATCGAATTAGATAATACCAATCTAACAAGAAAGGAACAATTAGAATTGGCACTTAATTATATTTATAATACTACAAAAGAGTCCTTAAATTGATGATAACATTAGCAATCACCATATTTGCATCTTTGTTTTCTATAGTGAATCCACTTGGGGCAATACCTATGTTTTTGGCTTTGACTACAGATCATACAGTAGAAGAAAACAATAGAACTTCAAAAATGACTAGTATTTATTTTGTAATTATATTGCTAAGTTTCTTTTGGGCCGGTTCTTTTATTTTAGGTTTTTTTGGCGTTACTATTTTTGCATTAAGGATAGCAGGAGGATTGGTAATAATGATGTCAGGTTTTGCATTGTTAAATGGGAATGTAGCAAAAAAAAGAGTAGGCGATCTTGTAGCAAAAGAAGCAATGGAGAAGGAAGATATTTCTTTTACACCTATGGCAATGCCATTGTTGTCAGGTCCGGGATCAATTTCTTTACTAATAGGTGCATTTAGTGAAAATGAATTATTAACAGAAAGACTTATAATCAGCGGAGTAATTATATTTACGGGTTTTATTGTTTATTTGATATTGAGATCCTCCCCATTATTATATAAGTTTCTTGGTAAAAGTGGTTTAAAAGCTGTCGCAAGAATAATGGGGTTTATCGTTTTGGCAATAGGTATTGAATATATAATTTCTGGAGTTGTAGCTTTAGTTAATAGTCATGTAGGATAATTTTTTCACCAATCTTTTAATAAGTCAAATACCCCTCAAATCTTAAAACATTATGGACTTAGTGAATTGCAAAGGTAGACTTCTTGATTTGACCAATCCTATAGTAATGGGAATCCTCAATATAACCCCAGATTCTTTTTTTGATGGGGGACAGCATACGGAAATAGAAGCAGCAAAAACACGAGCTGCATTAATGATCAGTGAAGGGGCAACAATAATTGATGTCGGAGGGATGTCGTCAAGACCAAATGCTGAAATTATTGATGTAAAAGAAGAGTTGATTAGAGTAATCCCAATTATAAAAGCAATAAGTAGCGTTTTTCCAGATATTTTTATTTCAATTGATACAGTTCATAGCAAAGTTGCAAAAGCTGCAATAAATGCCGGTGCTTCTATCGTCAATGATATTTCAGGTGGGAATATTGATAAAGATATTTGGAAGGTATGTGTAGATAATAATGTAGCATATATTACTATGCATATGCAAGGAATACCAGAAAACATGCAAAATAATCCTCATTATAATGATGTGGTATTAGAAGTGCTGTGCTCCTTACGAGACAAATATTCTGAAATGAAAAAAATTGGGCTTACTGATGTAATTATTGATCCGGGTTTTGGGTTTGGTAAATCCATTGATCAAAATTATACGCTCTTAAAAAGATTAGCATCTTTTAAGATATTGGAGTGTCCTGTTTTGGTAGGAGTAAGCAGGAAATCTATGATATACAAGCCTTTAAATTTGAAACCAAGTGAAGCATTAAATGCAACTACAGGACTTCATATGGTTGCATTGCAAAATGGAGCAAAAATACTAAGAGTGCATGATGTCAAACAAGCTGTTGAATGTATAAAAATTAATGCATTATTAAGTTAGATATATGTAGATTTATTAATACTTTAGTGCCTGAAAATTAGGGGCGTGTAATTAAAGGTAGTTTTTGTATTAAGGTGGTGTTAAATATCGTAATAAAAGATACCAACTATGACAGATTGTGGTTATATATTAAATGGAAAATAAAGAAGAAAAAGTAATAAAAACAAAATCGCCTATATGGAGAAAGGCATTGTTATATTTGCTTTTATTATTTATTTTGATACCAATAGTTTTATTTTTTGTCATTCAAATACCCACTGTCCAAAATAAATTGGTTGATTATATCACGTGCAGAGTCACTGCTACAATTGATGGAGAGGTATCAATAGATCATGTTAGTTTAGATATTAATGATGGACTACAGTTAGAAGGGTTTAGATTGGTAGAATCAAGCGGAGATACAATAATATCTGCATCTTCATTAGATGTTGATTTAGCGTCTAGTCTTTATAGTCTATTGAATAATAAAATATCAATAAAGAAGATAAAATTACAAAACCCAAAAATCAATATTGTCAAACTAAAAGATAGTCGTGATGATAATCTGACATTAATTATTAAAGCCCTCTCTAGTCCCAATGAAAAATCTTCAGCAAAAGGGAATCCACTAAATATAGATCTTCATGAAATATTTTTTGAACATTTACAATTAAATTATATTGATTACAATACGCTAAATAAGCAAGAAGTAAGTATTGTAAAAGGAGTAATAAGTGTAGATTCTTTTCTTAAAAATAATCTTTTAGATATCTCCAAAATTATTCTAGACAAGCCTATTATTCGATTATCTAAAATAAAAGGTGATAAGAATACTGGTGTCCTTAATTCTATCGATATCAATAGTACAAACAAGGAAAATACAGAAAAAGATAGTAATGATCCAATTCAGATAAAGATTGGTGCACTTAAAATAAATGAAGGTTTCTTTTCTTTTCATGACTATAATAAACGTCCAATATCAAAATCAGATATAATTGACTATGCACACATGGAGTTTTCTAAAATTAATATAGATGTGTCCGATTTTGATTTTTCGGCTAATGAAAAATTTACTCTTGATCTAAATAATTTATCATTTAAAGACGATAAAGGTTTTGAAGTTAAAAAATTAGTTTGCTCAGGTGTCAAGATTAACCCATCTGAAATTAGTTTTCCTCAATTTGAGTTTATTACCGATAGGACCTATCTTAAGGAATCTCTAAAATTTACTTTTAAGTCTTATGATGATCTATCAAATTTTGAAAAAAAGGTAAATATCTTGGCAAAGTTTAGATCGAGTAAGGTTTATTTGGGGGACTTACTACATTTTATTGCAAAATTAAATACAAAAGACTTTTTTATACAGAATAAAACTAAAATTGTATCTCTTGCTGGTAATGTATCTGGGACAATAGATCAACTAGTGGGTGATGATATGAAAATCAGAATTGGAGACGAAATGGTTTTAGATGCCAGTTTCTCTACACATAATTTAACATTAAAAAATAGAGAATTAGTTCATATCAATATTAAGAACCTTGATACGGATATGGCATTTATTAAATCATTTATTCCTGGTTTTACACCACCTCAAAATTTCTATAAATTAGGAAGAATTAATTTTAAAGGACTTTTTGATGGCTTCCTTAAGGATTTTGTTGCTTACGGCAATTTGAAAACAGCAATGGGGGGTGCTTTTTTAGATATGAGGTTAGACACTAAAGAAGGAAAAGATTTAGCTCATTATAGTGGTGAAATGAATGTTGTAAATTTTAACCTTAAAGAATGGACGGAGAATGAAGATTTCGGGCATGTTGATTTTTCAGCAAGTATAATTGATGGTCGAGGATTAACCCTCAATTCTGTTTATTCTGATCTCTTTGCAGTCATCGAGAGAATTGATTACAAAGGATATGTTTACGAAGATTTTGAAATGGACGCACAGGTTGATAAAGATAATTTTAATGGTGAATTTACCATTTCTGATGATAATATTGATTTGATTTTTGATGGTAATGTCGAAATGAAAGACAATGTTCCTTATCTTGACTTTAAAGCCAATATTGGTAAAATTAATTTATTTAATCTAAATTTAAGCACTAAACCATTAACATTAAAAGGTAATGTAGACATGAATGTACATGGTAGAAACTTAAATGATTTTGTCGGAAATTTTATTGCCAATGACCTCATTGTATTTACAAATGATTCAACTTATATCTTAGATACAATAGCACTAAACGTATTTGATAAAGGTGAAAATAATAGAAAAATCAGTCTGTTTTCTGATATTGCAAAAGTAGATATTGAAGGGGAGTATGATTTAGAATTAGTAGTGCCCGCTACCATGTCACTCCTAAAAGAGAACTACCCACATTATACCCAAAACTGGAAAGTTAGAGAAAATACTTTTTATGAAAATCAAAACATGATTTTTGAAATTGAAATATTTGATAGTCAAAATTTTATGGATTTATTGGGAGTAAGAGATTTTAGATTAAAGAACTTTAGTGCTGTAGGACATTTGAATACAAAAAAAGGGGATTTATCATTTATATCGGATATTCCAATATTAAAAATTAAGAATAATAGTTTTTGGGGCTCAAAAGTAAATGTGGAAAGCAATAGTAGAAGCGGAAATGTTTCTATTATTATTGATTCAACAGCTATTGGGAACAATATATTTAGCCCTATTTCTATAGGTAGCCAAATAGTAGGGGATAGTATTACTTTTATGGTGAATACAGAAAATTTAAGTGATTCAGTACAGCGTGTAGATATTCAGGGAGTATTATTGCCAAATATAGATGGATATCAAGTTAATATTACAAATAATAAAATTGAAGCTCTGGGTGGATTATGGACTTTTGATCTCGATAACAGGATTGTAATTGGAAATAATTATTTAGATATTGACAACCTAATTCTTAGTGATGGTAATAGAACAGTTGCTATCGATGATATAGCCAATAAAGGACTTTCCGTTGCAATGTCAAATTTTAATTTTTTGACCATTAATGGTTTGATTGATTATGATAAAATGAAATTTGAAGGTCAAGGGGATATTAATTTATCCGTTAGTAATTTATTTCAGCCAAAGGATTACAAGCTTGAAATGTCGATAGAAGATTTTACTATTAATTCAGATAGTTTTGGACCTCTTGATGTCAATATTACAAAAGATGGAGAGAATCCAGTTAATGCTTTTGTAGCTATTGGACAGGATGGTGAAGGATTGGTTGTCGATGGTACAATTGATACCAATAATGATAATTATATTGACTTAATTGTAAAAGCTAATGATTTTCCACTACGTATTTTTGAATATCTACTCAAAGATGGAATTAAGAAAACGCATGGTGGAATAGATCTTAACGCTTCAGTCAAAGGAAAATTAAAAACTTTAGACATTGATGGTGTTGGTTATCTTGATGGTGGTGTAACTGTCGTTTACACTGGCGTTGACTATATATTTGACGATGAAAAAATATTTGTTGATCAACGGAAAATTGATTTAACGGGTGTAGAGATAATTGACACTGAAGGAGGAATTAGTAAAATAACTGGAGGATTGAAGCATGATTTATTTGATGATTTTGAATTAGATGCTGTAATCTCAGGTAAAGATGTAGTCGCATTAAATACTACTAAATACGACAATCCTCTTTATTATGGATATGGAAAAGGGGATGTGTCGGCCACATTTACTGGTCCTTTCCATTTGGTGAATATTAAAATTGTTTCTACGACTAAAGATGGAAGCATATTAAATATCCCTATTTGGGAAGGAGAATCGAGTACCGATAAAAACTTTATACAATTTATAAAAAAAGAAGAAATATTAGCTGGTACTAAAAAGAAAGACGATCGATTTAGATTTGAAGGGTTAGATGTTGAGATTGATCTTACCTTAACGCCTGCAGCGAGAGTAAATATAATATTCGACGAAAGTAGAGGAGATATAATCGAAGGCAATGGGCGTGGTAATATGAAAATGCATATTACAAGATATGGTGATTTTGATATGTATGGAACATACGATATAGAAAAAGGAAAATATTTATTTACAGCTATTGGTGCAGTTGCCAAACCATTTAAAGTCAGAAGAGGTGGACAGATAAAATGGACAGGTGACCCTATTAATGCAGTATTAGACATACAAGCAGATTATGAAGTTAGGACGACATTGGAAGTGTTTTTGTCTGAATTTGTTACGCCAGCTTCTCCATTAGAATTAGCATCTCGAAGTACAACACAAGTAGATTTGATCCTTAATCTTGGGGGGACACTTTTTCATCCACAAGTTAATTTTGATTTAAATTTTCCTGATATTGATGGTGAATTAAGAACGACCGCCGATAGTAAAATGCGAACACTTAGAGCTAATCAGACAGAACTCAATAGCCAGGTTTTAGGTCTTATTGTCTTTAATTCTTTTTTACCGTCTAGTGGCAATCAGAATGTTGGAGCAAGAGCGGATATTGGATCAACAGGGATAGGGACCCTTTCCGAATTCGTATCTAGTCAGCTGTCACTTTTATTTACTGGTTTGCTTAATGAAGCATTGGCAGACAATGGTTTGATCTCAGGTATTGATTTTGATATTGGCTTAAGAAAAACTTCTCTTTATGGTGTACAACAAACTAATTCTAAGATTCTTCCAGATGAAATAGAGGTTCATCTTAAAAATAGATTTAAATTTCTTGACGAACGGTTATCACTTGATTTGGGTGGAAATTACGTAAGGGATAATGTACTTATTGGTGGTGATTATTTTATTGGTAATTTTGTTCTTGAATATTTCCTCTCAGATAATCGCAAACTGAAATTACGTATGTATGGAAGATATGATTACGACGAGTTTTATAGAGAACGGAGACAAAAATATGGTATAGGACTTGGGTATAGAACAGAATTTGGAAGTTTATCTGATTTTAAAGAAACAATGTCACGTCAGTTTAGAGATGAAATCAAACAAAGCGAAAATGATTAGTTGTAATTTCTGCTAACATACTCCATTAGCAACAAGAATGGTATAACCATAACTAAACTATCAAACCTATCTAAAAAACCTCCGTGACCTGGCAAAATATTTCCAGAATCCTTAACGTCTTGAACTCTTTTAAATTTTGACTCCACTAAGTCTCCTAATGTTCCAAAAATCCATACAATTAAAGCAATAACAATCCATTTTACAAGACCATCATTAATTGTATATGCATAGACAACACTTGCTAAAATACTAAATACGCCTGCTCCAATACTACCTTCTTTTGTTTTTCCTGGCGACACACTTGGGAAAAGCTTGTTTTTACCAAATTTTCTACCCGTAAAGTATGCCATCGAATCACTGGTCCATAATAGTATAATTATACCTAATACAGCTAAATAGGCTTCACTACTGAGCTGTGATAGATAAGTTACAGCAAGACCAAAAGGAAGTCCCCAATAAAGTATTGTAAATGAAAACTTATATCTTTGATATGGTAGTTTCGAAGATTGCCAAAGGTTAAATATCAGTATTAACATTACAATACATGAAATTAGAATAATACCTACATAGACTATTTCCGAAAAATCAAACATGTGAAATAGTATCATAGGTATAACAGCAAGTAAAACATGAAAATAAGTCGAAAAATTTAATTTTACTTCTTTGAGATTCCCTTCAGAAGTCATATTTCCAATCTCAAAAGCACCCAATATGGAGATTGCAATGAATAAACCTATTGTTGAAGTATTACCACCAAAAATACAGCTAAGAACTACAGCACCAATTAATGCCGCAGTTAGTATACGGGTTTTAGTGCCAGATTTGTTTTTTTTCTTCGGATTGGAGGTATTCATTTATAAGTTTTTATAGCCACATGGCTTATAATATTGATGCAAAGAAACGAATATATTAGATATAATGAAAAGGACTACATACATCTAAAAAGATACTCAGTCTGAATTAAATCCAAACTAAGTATCGATTATGAGGCTAATTCAATATGTGATAACAATGATTCTTCTATACTATCTATTATTAAATGATAAAAATGGTCGGGCTCATTATCTTGCTGTACATTCTCTAATGCTTTATAATACTTAAGCCTATTAGTAATGTCCCCTTTTAAGTTTGCTATCGTATATCCATTAGATAACAATACAAGATTCATTATTAATCTTGCAGTTCTTCCATTTCCATCAATAAATGGATGAATACTTACTAATCTTTCGTGCATCTCTGCAGCTAAAATTACAGGGTGGAGTACATCAATATGATTTTTATAATTAATAAAATAGTCTTCCATCATCTTGGCTATAAGATAAGGCTGTGCAGGTTCATGTGTGCTTCCTGATATTTTTACAGGGACATCTCTATAGCAACCTGCGTATCTTTTATTGATACCTCGCAGTATTATATTATGTAAATCTAATAATGTACGCTCATCAAAAACTACGCTGTCTGATACTATTTCATAGAGCATTTCTGATGCTTCTACATGATTGATGGCCTCTAAATGCTCTTCCATAGATTTACCAGAAATAGTTATCCCTTCATTGACTACAAGGTGCGTCTCTTGTAAGGTAAGCGTGTTCCCTTCTATTTTATTGCTTTCATGCGTGTAGTTAATTGTAAAATATTCCCTCATTTTTCGCAATCTCAATCCATCCAATGGTTTTTTACTTTTCCATTTTCTATGTAGTTTATCTATTTCTTTGAGTCGTGTTTTTATTGATTTACTTAATTCTATAGGTTTTAATACATTTTTACTTGACAAATATTCAATTCTTGGCTCGGCTATTAAAAAAGCTTCTGGCGCTTCTTTGTATCCATATACTGCTTTGACAATCTTATCAGCTAACCAATGTTTTCTAAGTGAGCTTATTTCCATTTGGTAAAGATCGGCAAAGGTTACCAACTGAGCTTCCGTTGGGATTCTTACACCTCGTTCTATTCGACTTATTAAGCCTTGATCAATATTGATTATTGCACTGATCTCTGACATACTTAAATCTAATGCTTTTCTTTTTTCTTTTAATATTGTCCCTATGTTTTTCATTGCAATTGCCCCTATTTTTTCCATCTCAATTAATTATGACACAAATATACATATTTTATGTTAAAAAATGTCACAACATACATTATTTTTATTTTTTCAACATTTATTAGTTTTCATCATTAACATTTTTTGATTTCATCAGGTCATTGTTTTTATCTTTAAGCTTTAGTGTTTTTTTCTTTAGGAATGTTCTTTATTACTAAATGGCACATTAGGATAGATATAATAATACCAAACATTATATGTAAATAATTTGGGTTATTTAGATCAGCGGATTCTAGATCTAACTGGTCTCCTGAAAAATAGAGGAGTACTGTCTGTAATCCATTATTAAAGAAATGAAGTAATATTGGATACCATATTGACTTTGTCCAATAATAGGAATATCCAAGAATAAGTCCCAAGATAAATTTGGGAATAAAGCCTAATACTTGTAGATGTATAGCACTAAATATAAATGCTGTAATTCCTATAGCAACATGTGGATTTGTTATTTTTTTAACCAATTCATTCTGAATTACACCCCTAAATAATAATTCTTCTCCAATCGCAGGTAATACTGCTATTATCAAAATATTTACGAACAAATCACCTATTCCATCCATAGCAAGTACTTGCTGTAGTGTCTCCATACTCTGAGTATCCATGTTGTTAGCCCATTCGGGCAAGTCTAATCCTTCTAATAACATAGCTGAAGAAATAATCGCTGGATATGCAAATAGCAATAGTAAAAGATACTTTAATGCAACATCTATCTTTATAGGTGTAAGTTGAAAATAGTCTTTCCATTTATCACCATTTAACCAATACGCAAATAATAACGCACTAAATGTGAATGTAAAAAAATGATTTAGTCCAATTCCAGCTTTTAGATAAGGTCTGAGAGATAGATTGCTCATTTGATTCATTATATCTGAAATATACTCTAACTCCATACCACCTAACAATCCACTACCTATAAGTGCTATTGTTCCAAGAAATAATCCTATAAATATTGCTATAATAAAGCCAATTAACTTGACAAAAAATGATTTATTATTTTTGCTCATAACTTGTTTTTAAAAGATAAATCAGTTTTGTTCACTGCTTTTTTCCATTCCAAATACCCATATATAGATAGGATTAAATATACCGCAAATAGTCCTGCAATAATATATAATCCTTTATAGAGATACATAGGTATAGCTACAATATCTACAATAATCCATAACCACCAATTTTGCAAATATTTTTTTGCTAATAAGTATTGTGCTATTAAGCTTCCCGATGTTGTAAATGCATCAAAATAAGGTAAGTCGGCATCTGTATATGTATGCATAAGATAGCCGAGTATCAACGTAAAGCCTACCGTACCCAAAAATGTCGCTATCAATCCATTTAGGGGTAACAATTTTGTTGGCGTAACAATAGATTTATACGTTTTATTTGACCATATATACCACCCATACATATTTAAAAATATGTAAATAATATGCAAGCCAAAGTCTGAATACAATTTGCTTTCAAAAAAAATTATTGAAGAAATACTAACACTAATAAGTACAAATGGCCATGCAATTATCTTTTCTTTTGCTTGAAAATATACTCCGATTATCCCAGTTATTGTTGCTAATATTTCAAAACTTGTCATTTGATATTGTTTAATGTAGTTTTTATTTTTGTCACCAATTTTTCGACGCCCAAATTTGCTATATCTAATACTTCTTCATGGCATGGTTCACACAAAGTGTCAAAAGGAAAATACTGACATATTGGAAGTGTTTTTATCTCAAAATGAACGCCTTTTTCTTTCAAGTATTTTGCTTCAGGTAGCACAGACATTCCGATTGTACTAGCACCTAAATAATGCATCATTTTATATTCAGACAATGTGCCATACGAAGGCCCTTGGTGAAATGCATAGGTATTGCCCTTAGTTGTTTTTGTATTTGATTGTTGTATCACTGCTTGACAGACCGTAGGAAGAGCAACGACGGTATCAATATCCACCCATTCACCAATTTTGATATGTTTTGCTAATGCTCCACAGATACTAGTAATAATAAATTTTTTAATACCATGTTTTTGGATAGAAAACGCTAGTGGTTTGGATATTTGGGCAAAAGAATATCCTTCGTAATAGTGAAGACGACCACTAATTATTACAAATTCTTTTCCATTGTATTTTGCAATATGTATTTCCCTTAAATGCCCATTTATAGGTTGATATTCAATATTTAAAAATTCAGAGAAAGAAGTTTTCTCAATTATTTCAAAATGATTTGAAAATTTTGATAATCCAGATCCTAAGATAATTGCTAACATGTTGGCAATATAACAACCTAAGTGTGCTAATCAATGTAATAACTAAAAAAAAATGTTAATGCA
>JAZGFO010000058.1:0-2363 GCA_036479655.1 Saprospiraceae bacterium | reverse complement strand
GATCATATTTTGATGCCAAACGATATGTTGGGGGCTTATCTGCCCAATAAAACCATTTTCAATAAACATAAAAATTTCTGACTCTCCATCTAATAATGCTTCTGTTACACCTTCAGATGTAGTCGTTTTTTTATGAAGACATTTTATCCCTTGAGGAATAAACTGCATGCTTATTAAGTCTTCGATCTCATTAGTAAGACATGATATAATACTAGTATTCCTCATTTGAAAAATGCTTACTTCTGTGGTATGGCTCATAATGAGATCAGCTACTTTAACAGCATCTTCATATCGTTCTGTTACTGCAATGGATTTAAGATGGTTAATCTTATTAAAATTCACATACTCATTTAAAAATACCTGTGCATCTTCAGATTCATTACTCCCGATATTAACTACTAATGTAGATTTATTTTCTTCTTCTATTCTGCTACAATTCAGTGCAATATTATTGTCCCAAATATCATGACTATTATGCGCTCTGAGTTCATTATAATCTTTTTGAGTAGTCAGTACTATTGGAAAAAAAGCCTGAAATAAATCAGGGTGCTGTGTGAATACATTAAAAATATTGTCACCATTACCACTGCCATTCAGCAATTGTTGATAACCATAAGAATCTTCTTGTTTAAGCACATTTAAAGATTCTGTTCGTGACACATAGGCTTGATAGTGAATTAATTGTAAAGTACTCTTACACAACTCTTTCTCTTTTACAACCAAAGTTTCAACATCATTTTTAAGGTTTAATATCTGAGGATCAAAATGGTTCTCAAGGCATTTGTGTAAAATAGACTTCCCTACCGCAGACTTCCATACTTCAGAAGTATAGGAGAATTCATTGAGTATAGAGTCTACTTGATCTTGCTGAAGCGATGCCCTCCATTCAAAATAATCAGGGTAAGAATCCAATAAAACAATACCTCTATGTATTTCTTTTAAGATTTCATCAATGAGACTTAGTTTGTTGCCTAAATCAAGGGCATTATTTGTATATTTTATTATAAATAATTCAGAAGCATTGAGTCCATTAATAAAATCATTAAGTTTTTCCTCTAAAAGTTTTATTCCTTTGTCATCTATATTATAAGGCCCTAACCTACTTAGCTTTTCTTCTATTTTTTTATTTAACCCATTTCTATACTTCACTACTTCATCATTCAGGTGAGATACAAGGTTATTCAAATCAGCCACTGTCCACTTGTTTCGGTTTTTATTTAACCATTCTAGCTTGGGATTATCACCTTGTAATTGCCATTTTTCTAGTTCTTCTAAATGATTTTCTATCGTATGATACTCTAATACAGAACACATTTCAGAAAACAACTTATTCTCTTCTGTAATAGTTGCAGAACGGGCCACAATACGGCTCATATGCTTCTCTAGCCTCTGGTTTATTTTTACTAATTGCCTATAATCATTATATATGGATTTTGTGATCTTAAGACGTAAGGTGCTATATCTATTGTTAAACAACCCTTGTAATTCAGTTAGTTCTTCATTAAAATCAGCCAGTTCATCTTGTAGTGCAGACAAATCTGGCGAAGAGCCATAGACATTGGGATGGAATGAAGATATTTTATGTAGCAACACATATACTTCTTTGTAATCACTCTCTGCTTCAGCAATGGTATATAAATATTCAGAATAATTAAAATCCTTCCAATTTCCATCTATAGAAACCAAGCTTGTATCATCATTATTTGCCTCCACTTGGCTCCATTTTTTAAGTAAATCATACCACGACAATCTACCCAATGCACTGTGTGACAAGACAGACAATTGATCTGTAATAATTGATTTCAAATCATCTACTACGTTCCGTAATACTCTGTGTCTGTCCGCATCAAAAGTCAAATTCTTCTTTGATGAAAAAGCTTTTATTCGCTGTAGAGGTTTTTGCTGATGAATATATTCTGGTGTCCATACCAAGCAATACTTTGACAATTCTAGCTTGGATAATACTTTTGCCAACCAAGCAGAGTCTTGATTAGGCCCAGTGATAATGACTGTCTTTTTTTTAAATTCTAGTTGTGACAAAATGATATTCATCAATAAATCTTCGACATCTTGAAGATCCTTAACATTAATATTTGTATGACCCATGTGAGAATCATAATGATGCATTGCAGCAGTCAATGACGGGTGCATTGGGATAAGTGGCATGTGTGTAGTTGTTCTTTATGTAGTAAACCTTAGATACGAAGCATTAATCTCTTATAACTTCAATACAAATATATGAATATCTTTTATATATAAAAATTTATTATAATATGTTTGTCAATGAAATTGAAAGAGTTAGATATTCTGTGCGCTGTATTTTTATATTAAAATGATGCGCCTACTCCGAAAACATAAAAAAT
>JAZGFO010000057.1:0-22339 GCA_036479655.1 Saprospiraceae bacterium | reverse complement strand
AATAATCAATGAAAAAGATATATACAAAATTTCTGATTCGAGGGTTAAGAAGATTCTTGGTCAGTTTGTTACAGAGCAATTAATACCTTTAGAAGAGGAAGAATTGAAAATATCGAAAGATATTGATCAAGAACTTCAATCGAGCCTAATAGCTTCTAATGTATTTAATAAGGAGTATCTATTATTACCTAATACAGATAGTGACCCTATTATAAATATTAGTAGAGATGCCTCAAAACGATTAACTATTCTGTATTCAAGATATAAGAAGAAGTTTTCTGATGTCGCTTATAATCAATTGTCAAAATATATTCAAATAGAGCCAACATCTGCTGGACAATTTGTAAATAACAAGTTGATAATAAATGACAAAGATGATAGTCTATCTTTATTTTTGAAAAAAGGATATTTAGGACGATCTTTTACCGTGCAACGTCCAGATTTATTAAAACCAATAGTTAATTCATATGACTTATGGAAAAAGGGTATATATGGATCTGTATTGATATACGGTGGCACTGGATATGGTAAGAGTACATTGATGGGTATGTTGTCTCACGGACAGATAGAAGAACAAATAATACATTTAAGAGCTGGTGAAGTAACATTTGTAAAACATGCTACTGTAGATCCAACCTATGATTTAGGTAGTGTAATAGAAGAAATCTACAAAAGAACCATTGGAGAGAAAGTTGTCTTAAATATTGACGATTTAGAGTTGTGGCATGATAATAATCATTCGTTATTTGACAGCATAAAAGACCTTCATTTAAAAATTGAAAAATATCGTAAAAGACTATTTTTTATAGTAAGTAGTGGTCAATATTTAAAAGAAAGAATAACAGTATTTAGAGATCTATCAACGGTGTTTACCTTGCAAGTACATGTATCATGTATGGACGATAAAGATATCAAGAAGTCTATATTATTGAGAGATAAAGGGTTGTCAGAATCAAGATTGAGTAAAGATGGAAGAGATAAAAAATTAGCGCAGATCTGTAATCTTGCAGATGGTAATGCTGGGCTAGCGATGATAGAGTTTTGTAGAGTTATGGAGCCTGCCTATAATTTCAATATGAAAAGTTGTGAATTTGGTCAAATAGTTGTAAAATATGCTGTATTATTAGAGTTTATAATAAATAATAATAATATATCAATATCAGATTTAAAAAAATCGTTAACAGAGGTGGATTTTTCGGACACGCTAAAAAACATAGATTTTTTGTGTAGCCTTAAGATATTAATAAGACCCCATGATGGAAAAATCATTGTAAATCCATTATTAATTCATTTTGTGGAGAGAGAATTAGATAATAAATAATAACAATAGTTACGTTAGATAATATATGAAGCATTTAGAATATAGTTTTTTATCATGGCCATATTTCGCATTGATCCTATTGGTTGCGATTGTAATAGTGTATTTTACACATAAGACTCATATATTTACTCCTCAGTCTTGGAAATCTTCAATAAGATATCATATGTTTTTTTATGTGATGTTATCTATAGTTATTGTCGCTTTTATTTTGGTTAGACCATTTCCCAATAGTATATTTTTCTTGGTAATAGGAAGTTTGTTTTATAAGAATCTTGTTAGTTATTCAAGATCTATATTTAGCTTATATTTCTCAGGGATCAAAATGGGGGATAGAATAAAAATAGGGAAGACATCTGGGGTGTTGACAAATATTAATTTTGGAGGAATTCATGTATTAAGTAACCACCACAAAGTGTTCTTTGCTTTTAATCAATGGGAAATCGATAGGATCGTCTTAGAATCTCATGAAGGTAGAGTGCCAGTCTATATTGAATGTAAAGATAGTCAGGGTCGGTCGTTTAAAGTCATGTCAAAGGAGCTGGAAAAAAGTTTATTTGAATTTCCTTACTTAGATCCATCAGAATTGATAATAGATAGGACTGCAAATGGAGGCAATATAACTGTAGGAATTGCTAACCTTCAATATAAGGATAGTCTATTAGGCCAAATTAAAAATGCTGGATTTGAAATTTCTAGTAATCATAAAAAAAATTAAATTATGGATTTTTCATCACCATATACGCTTATTATAATTTCGTCAATTGTTCTTATATTATCCTTTGTTTTTGGAGAAGTATCGAAGCGGACAAGTATTCCTGCTGTACTTATGCTTATAGTTTTAGGCGTATTTATGAAATTAGGAATGGACGCTATAGGTACTGGTAACATAGACTTTTTTCCAATCTTGGAATTGCTCGGAATCGTAGGATTGATTATGATAGTCTTAGAAGCTGCTCTAGAGCTAAAGCTTGAAAGAAATAAATTAGTACCCATTTCGATGGCTTTTGGAATCGCATTATTAGGTTTATTATTATCTACTTGGCTTACTGCCGAGGTGCTAAATTATTTTATCGATTTTTGTGAAGGTGGAGAATGCCATGATGCAAAATGGAAAGCTTGGATATATGCAACACCATTGTCTATTTTGTCCAGTGCGATTATCATACCTAGTGTGACCAATCTGAGATCTGACAAAAAAGAATTTCATATTTACGAAAGTACGTTTTCTGATATCTTGGGAATAATGCTATTTTATTTTTTAACTAGCCAAGTCAGTGCTTCTGGTGAAACAAGTCACGGCGGCGGTTTTTTATCATTTGGAATTTCTACTTTATTGACTATTGTGATTTCATTTATAGCTAGTTATATTTTGGTTTTAGTATTTCAAAAAATTGAAAGCCATGTAAAATTATTTTTATTAATTGCTACATTGTTGTTGTTGTATGCTATTGGTAAAAAATTACACCTATCATCTCTTATTATAATATTGATATTTGGATTGTTAATTGCCAACATGGACTTGTTTTTTATAGGGCCATTAAAAAAATGGTTGGACAAAAAGAAAGCACACGAAATATATCACGGATTACATGTCATAACAATGGAAACTGCATTTGTTGTAAGGACTTTCTTTTTCGTTATTTTTGGAATAACAATTGTGTTTTCTGACTTAGCAAGTTGGTCAGTAGTAGGTATTTCTCTTATCTGCTTGGCATTAATATATATAGTGCGATTTGTTTTGTTAAGAGGTACTTTGGGCAATGATCTTGTTCCGCAATTATACATAGCTCCTAGAGGGTTGATAACAATTTTATTGTTTTATGCTATCCCAGAATTTATGAGGATTGAAGCTTTTAGTCCTGGGATATTATTATTTATAATACTTGGATCTAGTGTTATTATGACGGTAAGTCTTATTATTAATAAAAAACGTAATAATAAAGCAATTAGCAATGTACTGGCATTAGATATATCAGAGACTAAATGGAAAGTGCCAGAAATGAATAATAAATATGGAAAGTGATAAACGTTGTAACTTAAAAATATACAATTTTAAAAAGAATAAATAATATGGAAAACAAAGAAGAAAATATAGTAAACGTAAAATTAATAAAGGATGGACCGTTACAGGTTTTGAATACATGCACCATTACCCATGAAGATGGAACCACTGAAATCAAAGAAAAAAGAGCTTCTTTCTGTAGATGTGGAAAGTCTGAGAAAATGCCATATTGCGATGGAGCACATAAGTAAAATAGATTTTTAATAGTTGAGCTATTATTTTAAATAAAAAAAATGTCAAATTCGAATTTGTTTATTGAAACAGAAAGACTGCTACTAAGACCGTTCACAAAGGATGATATAGAACCAAGCTATACTATGAATTTGGATCCTGATGTTAGCAGATATACCTGTGATGGAGGAGTTGTTTCAAAAAAAGAAATAGAACGAAGAATTGTCGAAAATGTTTTTGGAGATTATAAAAAACATGGTTACGGAAGACTTGCAGTAATATTGAAAAGTGAAGACAAATTTATCGGCTTTACAGGACTTAAGTATTTGGATGATTTGAAAGAGGTAGATTTAGGATACCGATTTATAAAGAAATATTGGGGTAAAGGATTGGCGACAGAATCTGCAATTGCCTGTGTCGATTTTGGTTTTAATGTTTTGAATTTAAACAAGATAATGGCAATGGTTATACCAGAAAACATAGGTTCTGTAAGAGTTTTAGATAAGCTCGCTTTTGAATACGAAAAAGATATTGTTGAAGATAATCAATTGATAAAAATCTATTCACTATTAAAGAAAAATCAATATAAATCATTAAAAAAGTAATTGCTTTTTTGGAGTAAACTAATAATCAAAAATCCACTACCTTTACTTTCAGAATATCATAGTGAAAAACATACTTGGTGTTTTGGAAATAATATACTTGCCGTAAAGATAAACCTGATGTCGGGAGTAAAATAAAATACAGATGAAACTAAAGAACTACGCATTAGGAAATTGGATAGAAGGTGAAGGAGATGGTGTACCATTATACGATGCTGCTAAAGGAGAAGTTATAGCTACTGCGACAAGCAAAGGCTTAGATTTTAATGAGATGATGAAGTATGGCCGTAGTATTGGCGGTCCTTCTTTACGATCAATGACTTTCCAAGAAAGAGGACGAATGATTAAAGCATTGGCACTCTTTCTACATGCTAAGCGTAAGGAATATTATGATGTAAGCTACAAGACTGGTGCTACAAAATCAGATAGTTGGGTAGATATTGAAGGCGGTATAGGTAATCTATTTGCAAATGCAAGTTTACGTAAAAAGTTTCCTGATCAGACTTATTTTGTTGATGGAGAAATGGTGAATCTCAGTAAGTCAGGTTCTTTTATTGGTAATCACATTATGGTACCTAAAGAGGGAGTAGCTATACATATCAATGCGTTTAATTTTCCAATATGGGGTATGTTAGAAAAATGTGCTGTCAATTGGTTGGCTGGTGTTCCTGCGATTGTAAAACCAGCTACGTTAACTTCTTTTGTAACAGAGCGGATGGTAAAGGATATTATCTCCTCTGGCATATTACCAGAAGGGTCCCTTCAGTTGATATGTGGCAGTGCAAGAGGAATATTAGACCATGTGATGAGTCAAGATGTGGTAACATTTACGGGATCAGCTACCACAGGTCGAATGCTTAAAGCAACACCAAGAGTTATCGAAGAATCTGTACCATTTAATATGGAAGCAGATTCACTTAATTGTAGTGTATTGGGATTAGACGCAGCACCGGGCACAGAAGAATTTGACCTATTTGTCAAAGAAGTAAGAAGAGAAATGACAACTAAGTGTGGTCAGAAATGTACAGCGATAAGACGTATCATTGTACCTGAAAACTATATTGATGATGTCCAGTCTGCTATAGGAAAAGCACTAAGTAAAACTACTGTAGGTGATCCAAGAATAGAAGGTGTCAGAATGGGTTCTTTGGCAGGCGCTCAGCAAATTATAGAAGTTAAAGAAAGGATTAATGAAATATTAAAAACATCAGATTTGGTCTATGGCCATTTGGATGATGTAGAATTAGTATCTGGTACAAATGTTAAAGGTGCATATATGAGCCCAATATTAATGCGGCAAAATATGCCTTTCAAAAATACTGATGTCCATGATATTGAAGCATTTGGACCTGCCAGTACCATTATGCCTTATAAGGATACGCATGAAGCGATTCAATTGGCAAAAATGGGTAAAGGTTCTTTAGTCTGTTCTATTGCCACTTATGACAATAAATTAGCAAGAGAATTTGTACTTGGAGCTGCAAGTCATCATGGTCGTATACTGGTAATTAATCGTGAAAGTGCACCTGAAAGTACTGGACACGGATCGCCAATGCCATTGCTTGTACACGGTGGACCTGGTAGAGCTGGTGGCGGAGAAGAAATGGGTGGTATGAGAGGTGTAATGCATTATCTGCAGCGATGTGCAATACAAGGATCTCCGACTACACTTACAGAAGTAACTCAGCAATATCAATATGGTTCTGCATACAAAGATAAAGGGGCTCATCCCTTTACCAAGCATTTTGAAGATCTTGTAGTGGGGGAGACTATAATTACTGCCAAGCGAACGATCACCGAAGCGGATATCGTAAATTTTGGTAATGTTAGTTGGGATCATTTTTATGCACATACAGATATTACCTCTTTAGATGGGACACTTTTTGAAGGCCGTGTTGCACATGGATATTTTATTCTGAGTGCAGCAGCAGGACTATTTGTACACGCTGCCAAGGGACCAGTATTATTAAATTATGGATTAGAAGATTGTAGATTTACTAAACCTGTTTACCCAGGGATGACCATTGGTGTGAGATTTACTGTTAAAGAAAAAATTGCACAAGAGAAAAGAGATGAAGATGATGTACCAAAAGGGATTGTGAAGTTTTTGGTGGACGTCTATGATGAAGAAGACGAAACAGTGGCAATTGCTACAATATTGACAATGGTAAAGAGAAGAGATAAGTTGTAATTTTTTTTATTCCGTTCGATTTGGATAGAAGAAGAGTACTTTAATTGATAATACAGGTACAAAACAGATAGTTACGTTGTAAGAAAATAGCATTTTACTATTTTCGAAGCCTACGTACTATCAAAAAAATAATAGTGAGTATAGAGGACATTCTAACCGTATAAATTTCTATCTATTTTGATTTTAATATTGATTAGTCTATCTTTAACATTGATTTAGACTATTATTAAACAGTAAGCCATGAAAAAATATATACTTAATTTAATCATTTGCACTTTATTTTTTAGCACTGGCTTATTGGGACAAAAACTGAATCATGTGTTGGGAGAAGTTATTGTAGAAGTTGCTAATGACAAAGGACTACAAGCGTTGTTGTATGATGTTGAAAACGAAAATAATTATAAATCTCCAATCCAAGCACGTCAACTACTAAAAGAGCCAATGAATGTATGGGTACTTAGTATCAATCCATATTTGGATAATGAGATAGATTTTTATAATTCTATAGGAAGGAATAAACATACTTTACTGATTCAAAAAAATCATATTGGTAATCTTCGGAATACTCCAAATGATCCTAAATTTGTGGATCAATGGCAATATATAAATACGGGACAATCTGGAGGTATAATGGGTGCTGATATAGATATGGAATTGGCTTGGGATTATACTACTGGTGGCTTGACAACCGATGGAGATTCGATTGTAATATGTGTAATCGATGATGGCTTGCTAAATGATCATGAAGATATTAGACCAAATTTATGGAGCAATAGATTAGAAATTCCCAATAATGGGATTGATGATGATGGCAATGGGTATATTGATGATTTTCAAGGGTGGCATGCTTACAAAGATAATGACGATATATATGATAACAATAACCATGGTATTCAAGTAGCAGGTGTTGTAGGAGCAAGGGGGAATAATGGAATTGGGGTTGCTGGAGTCAATTGGAATGTAAAAATAATGGTTGTAGTAGGAGGAGCTCAAAACGGAGAAGCGAGTGCTTTGGCTTCTTATGCTTATCCTTACCAAATGAGAAAAATATACAATGAAACTAATGGTGAAAAAGGCGCATTTGTAGTAGCAACCAATGCAAGTTGGGGAGTAGATTTTGGTCAAGCAGAAGACTCTCCTATTTGGTGTTCATTTTATGATGAGTTAGGAAGAGTTGGGATATTAAATTTTGCAGCAACTATAAATTCAAGTGTAGATGTAGATATACAAGGAGATATGCCTACATCTTGTTCAAGTAATTACCTAGTCGCAGTTACCAATATGGATCATAATGATGGTAAAGTAAGTGGCGCTGGATATGGATTGCGTTCAATTGATATTGGTAGTTTTGGAGTAGGTACTTATACCGTTAGGGGCAGTGCCTATGGTACTTTTGGTGGGACTTCGGCTGCTACACCTCATGTTGCAGGAGTTGCAGCTTTGTTGTATTCTGCCGATTGTCCAAGTTTTATATCAAAGGCAAAAAGTAATCCGGGGCAAGCTGCATTATCAATTAAAGACTTTATATTGTATGGTGCCGATGCTAATCCTGCTTTATTAGGTCTCACTACAACTGGTGGTAGATTAAATGCTCATAAAGCAGTATTGAATTTATTAGAAACTTGCGATGATTGTAGTAATGCCTATGGAGCAGAAATAAATAATGTTTCTGATGTTCGAGGCGAAATGTCATGGCTTGATAATGGTAATGTTGGAGAAGTAATACTAAGATACAAAAGCACTGAAGAGTCTACTTGGACAGAAGTTACTGACATAGCGATGCCTTATGAGATTAATGACCTTACACCTTGTACATCATACGAATATCAAACAAAGGTAAATTGTGCTGATGTAAATGATTCTTATAGTTATTCAAGGGTTTTTAAGACGGATGGTTGTTGTGATATTCCAGAAAATATAATTGTAATTGTAGAAAATGAAGTCGCTGTTATTAATTGGGACGGAGTGTTGGCTGCGACAAATTTTGTAGTAGAGTATAAAAATATTGATAGTGACACATGGATAGTTGTAGATTTAGACGAGCAGAATAATTTTGAGATTGATAATATTTTGGATTGCCAATTTTATGAAATGAGAGTTAAAACTCAATGTGCAGCGTCTAATAACGAATCTCCATATTCTAAAACACTAATAATAAGTGGTAATTGTGGGGCTTGTACGTTGCCATATTGTGAATTTTCTAACAAAAACATATCTGATGAATGGATAGAATCCGTAGAGATTGAAGGCGTGTTTAGTAATGTCTCAGGAGTTAATATTGACGGTTATGGCAATTATTTGGGTGCTTTTGATATAAATCTAATTACTGGTAGTGAATATCAAATTAAGTTAACCCCAGGATATGAAAGTACTTCATTTAATGAATTTTTTAGCGCATATATTGATTATAATCATGATGGACAATTTAGTGATGAAGAAGAAATATATGCTGATATGTCAGCTACACAAGATTCTGTTTCTGGAATGTTTGTAGTTCCAGCAGGCGCACCTCCAGGAATAACAAGACTTAGAGTTGTAATGCGATTTATGGAATCTTCTGGTCCTTGCGATGTAGCAGGATTTGAATATGGAGAAACCGAAGATTATTGTGTAAATTTAATATCAAATTTGGATTGTCCATTAGATTATAGTGCAGATATTACCAGTAAAACAACAGGTTTGATTGTGTATGACATTCCCGAAGATGACAGAATAGAAGCTTATATTCTACAATATCGAATTTTGGGAAATCAGGATTTTATAACTGTCCAGCAAGAGACTAATGTTATTGCAATTGTTGGATTAGAAGAATGTACAACTTATGAATACAGGACGGCAATTGTATGTAATGGTGTAGAATTGGCTTATACGTCAATAAAGGAAGTGAAAACTAAGTGTGAATCATCAACTTCTGATATAGATAAACAAAACCAGTTGGGATTATCTCCTAATCCTTCCACAGGCTTAGTTTCTATAATAAATCGACAAAACTTGCAAATTAATGAAATTAGCATTTTTAGTATAGAAGGTCAAAATATGTTTTCCAAAAAATTGAACAATAATGAATCAAATATTGCATTTGATTTTAGTAATTTAGCAAATGGAGTATATGTCATAAAACTTCGAATAGCTGACAGTGAGATTGTCACTAAGTGGGTTAAAATATAAATTTTAATTAAGTATAAAATTTGATTTTGGTTAAAAAACTAATAATTTTATTAATTGCGTTTTTTGTGTTAGGCTCAATGTCTGCTCAGCAGAATGCTAATTCGTATAATACAAAATCCTTTTTTACGCCAGCAGATACTTTTAATAGTAAAAGATTTAATTATGCGCTCGGATTTTCTTCTACTGCATTTGTAGGTTTTTCTGCAGCTCTTTATCAGACTTGGTACAAACAATATCCACAAGAGGGTTTTCATTTATTTAATGATGTCGGAGAATGGAGACATATGGACAAAATTGGACATGCATATACTCCTTATTTTCAGGGAGTTTTATGTTACAAAGGTTCTAAGTGGACAGGCTTGAGTGATAACAAATCTATTCTTATTGGAGCAGTCTGCGGTGCATTGTTTCAAACTACAATAGAGGTGATGGATGGCTTTTCTTCTAAATGGGGTTTTTCTTTATCAGATATGGGCGCTAATGCAGCGGGGATAGGATTATTTGTACTACAACAAAAGTACTGGAAAGAACAACGGATTCAGCTAAAAATATCATCAATTCCAAAAACTTATCCAGACTATATAATTATTGGTGACAAAGGGACATCTATGAGTGTCCAAGCAAGAGCTGATAATTTATTTGGTGCAACATATGTAGAAAAATATCTTAAAGATTATAACGCCCAGGTATATTGGATGACCATTGATGTAAATGGTTTTTTGAATGATGGTAATAAATGGCCAGATTGGTTAAATATTGCTTTGGGGTATGGCGCAGAAAATATGTTTGGTGGCTTTGAAAACAAATGGGAAATTGATGGAGAACATTTTGTACTGAATCAAAACGATTTTCCCCGGATAAGTCAGTATTATCTCGGATTTGATATTGATTTGACAAAAATAAAAACCAAGAATGACTTTTTTAAAGGAGTCCTCTCTATTTTTAATATTTTTAAAATGCCTTCCCCAGCAATTGAACTAAATTCTAAAGGGGAAGTTACTTTTCATGTGTTTAGGTAGATATAAGGTCCTCATCCAACAATGGAAAAATTGGATAGCACTAGTATGGTTTTGAAAAAAATATAAAAGAGATTAACACGATGTAAGTAGGAATGCCAACCCATTAGGATTGGTATTCCTCTTATAATTTGGTATTACATTAACAATATTTTTGATGTGTAATTCTCTTTATTTAAACGGATTATCTCAATAAAGTATAACCCTCTTGGAAGATGATCTAATTTTAATATGCAGTGGTCACTTTTACCGTAAGTAGTATTGATAAATTTTTCACCTACACTATTTGTTATTATTATTTGATCTTTATAATGGGGTTTATCATAGATTACCGTTATTGATTTTGATGCAGGATTGGGGTATATAGAATATATTGATTCTTGTACCTTTAGAGATTTTGCATGCTTTTCTTTTAGAGATTCTATTATTAGAACTTCTTCTTTTTGTACATTACTATTTTGTCCATCATAAAATATATTACAATTATAATCAGAACATTCAGTATCTGGACAATCACCTTGAATTGTCATTTCTACACAATTATATATTCCACTTAAAAAGTCAGTAGTGGATAATGGAATTTTTAGACAGATTAAATCATCAAAATTTTCAGAAATTGTAGAATTGTAAATAGATTTATCATTATTGTTTCCAGATATTTTACATTCTATACTATAGGTAGATAATATACAATTAGGCTGAACAACCTCATGCAGATTTAAACAGTATTCTAAATTTACACTATCAATGGTATTTGCAGAAACTTGTAAAAAATCAATGGCACAATCAAAATCAGTAGCGCAAGTTTTATACGGAAGTAAATAGTCAATACAATAATCGATTTCTCCTGCATGGTTACAAAAATTGAAATTTATTATTGCACCATTTTCTTCAAAATCATTTGTGTCATTTATAAATATATTTGCATTATAATTTATCATCTGTTTCCCACCCATGATGCTTGTAGTGAAATTCAGGATATTTATACTACCATTTATCATACTAGCATTTAGCGTATCGGTATTACACAATAGTAATGTATCTGGAATACTCAGCATACCTTCATAATAATATTTTGGTCCACCATTTTCTTCTGACAACAAACAATTATATACTTGATGTCCACATATTTGAGATAGATGATCAGCAGTTACACACACTAACGGAGGTTCTGGTACAACTACTTCAGTGCAAGTAATAATGTCCAATGGTATTGTAGGTGCATAATAGATACATTCATTTTCTTCTATTTGCAATTGGATATAGTTATACATCTTATCAGTAATTAGCAGATTTTCTATCATTCCCGAACCTATAAGAATCGTATCCAATCTCCCCAAAGTGTCATTAGTTGTCCATATCCATTTAGAGTAAGTTTGATTGGTTCCGTTTATTACGATTTGTAGGCTATCAAGATCTTCTCTACAGGCTTGAATACAAGAACCATCCAAAAAACTGAAATCAATATCCTCCACGTCTATAAGAATAGATGTGGATCTTTTACATCCATTATTGTCCACTACAGTGGCATTGTAGATACCATTTTCCGATACTTGAATATTGTATTGTTCATCATAAAAATTTTGACTTGACGACCATGTGGCTAATTCGTTATTTTGTATACTTAAGCTGTATATAAATGGACTGCAATAAATTTTTTCTTTGATTATTAATGGAATATTTGGCAAAGGATTTATTGTAAAATCAGTAGAAATGGAATCACAATTTTGACCATTTGTTTTGTCGATAGATACTACTGTAACTTGATGATTTCCAATAGATGTAACTTCAATAAAAGACCCATTTTGATAATATTCACCATCTAAAAACCACTCATAGTTATAAGCGTTGTTGGCTTTGATCACAAGTATTGCATTACCACAATATTCAGATTTGTAATTGATGCCTCCAGTAAATGATGCGTTTACATTTACGGTTTCAGTACTGGCTGTTCCAGTGCATCCATTTATATCAGTGACGGTAACGGCATAGATGCCAGGAGTGTTAATTGTAATTACAGATGAGTCGTATTGGACATGGTTCCAACTATAACCGGTTATGATGGCATTACTGTTTTCGACATATTCCATGGAGGTTGATTTTTGACACGGATCTGCATCATATACAATGGTGCCATTGACAATGTTTTTTGTCGCTTTCACATCTATCGTATCAGTAGTCATACATCCAAGATCACTATATACTTCAACAGTAATTTTATGATAAAATGTATCCAAAAATCCTTTTTCTGATTCTAAAAGCGTACTACCAGTATTATCATTAAAGTCCCAAAGAATATCTATAATATTGTCAGTGTGGTCGTCTAATGTAAATAACCAAAGATCTTTTTCGCACGATCCAAAAGGGAGAATAATTTTTGGGTCAAAAGTCTTTGGAGTTTTTATCTGAGCAGTTTTTGTACAACAGTATGCTCCATCAATAGAACATTGTGTGATTTTAATATCGAATATATGCGCTCCTTGTGTAGACAGGAATGTTACTGTGTCACCTTGATATGATATACCGTCAATATCCCAGAAAAGATTAAATTCTTGTGACGGTATCACATTTAGCAACTCTTTTTCTGTAAGAATTACTTTGTAAGTAAGATCATCATTGCATACAAAAGTCGGTATGACTTTGGGGTTGAATATATTTATTTTCTCTTGATCTATTTTTACGGGGCATATTATAGTTGTATCTACTATTTGACCAATAGTGTCAGTATTGGCACACAATGCACCTAATGCTACCGAAAATGAATTGGCAGAAGTATAGGTATAAAAACTATCAACTGTCAAGTCAGCTATGGTATTGATAGGTAGTCGATAGATTGTATCTTTACCTTTTATGATCCATTCTACATCAAATACTGTCGTAAAATCTACTGTTGCTGCAAAAGAAACTAAGTTGCAATCTAACGGTGTAACATGTAAAATTTCGCCAACAGCCGTGGTGTCACATTGGCAATCCATTCCTGGCCCGTCGCAGTCATAGGTTAATAATATTGTAGTTTGTCCTATACATTCATTACTCAATTCTATTTCTAATATCAACGTTTTTTCTTCCGACAATATCATTTCTCTTGTAATCTCTACGCTATACATGTCGGGTGATCCAAAGCCAGATTTCAATGCTACACCAGATAAAAACCAAGTATAATATGCACTTTCTTCTTGTATATTCGAAGTTGCCGTTACAGTCTCAAAGTCTTCTTTTGGACACTGTGCAATTGACCCTGATGTTAATAATTTTAATTGAGGGGCAGGTTTTATATAGATGCACAAGGTGGTATCAATTATACCCGGACAATCATTGGGTCTAGATATTTTGATTTGGATATCTACATATCCAGTATCTTGAAAATAATATTGAAAACTTGGTTCATTTTCATCTTCTTGAAAAACTCCATTCACATAGTATTCCAGTGATCTGTAATTTACCAAATCCAATATTTCTATATTCTCAGAAGTTTTGACACAAATAGAATCTGGATATTCAAACTCTGGAACGTAGGTAACAAATTTTATTGGATAATCAATAATATACGTACTATCACATATCTTAGTCTCGAGGGATAAAATAGCATTATTATATAATGAAGAATAGTGCCATTGGATCAAAACATTCTCAGTAGAGTCACCTTCTACAATGGTACCTATGTTTTGAGGAGTTATTTTCCAGTTATATTCGGTAGAAAATTCTTGATAGCCATTGTAATGTGTGATTGCATCATAGCATACTTCTTGATCTCCGTCAATATTCAATGCTATATCATCTGATATGGTTTCGATTGTGAATACCTTGGCGTCTGATTTGCATATTTTATTAGGTGTGACATTTGTAGAGCGATCAACGACAATAGTAAAACCGTAACCATCTTCTGGCCAAAAAACGGATATTTGAGAGGTGTCATAAGTCATGGATTGTCCGTTAATGAATACCTGCCATTCTATTATATCATTATCATTGATGTCGGCTAAGGTATAATGGACCTCAGTACCGGGACAAATACTTAAAGGTCCAATAAGATTTATTTCTGGATTTTCAAACACATTAAATTGTATTGGATCAGCACACGCAAAATCTAAAGATGGGATACTGTAACTTATATTGTATGTGCCAGCTGATGGAAAATCATACAGTATGAGATTGTCATCTCCTGCGATCGTTTTTTCTGCAAAGTAGCCTACATCTTGGTTTTCTACCTTCCATATCACATTAGTGGGGATAGAGGGAATTAAATTGGCTAAAAAAAGATCTCCTGGACATAAGTTATCATTTGTAAATAGGCTAAAACTGCTGGTTGTAATAAAGGAAGAAACACTACAATTTCTGTTTGGTATCTGTGCGGTGACTTGGATATTGATCGTTCCAATAAAAGATTTATATGATATTTTTACCTCATTATTAATGTGGGTAATAATTTCGGGAATTTTTCCTCTTATACTATCTATTACTTCAATTTTCCACTCATATTCAGCATTAGGGATATAGTCTGTCGTGTACCAATGTGTTCCTCTATTACAAAGGTTGTCAATTCCATTTACTTTTAATTGTTTAGGGAATAATTCTATTTTTTGTCTGGAATCCGTACATACATTAGTGTCACATCCAATGACATATAAAGAAACATAGGTTTCCGTGTATTGTGCCACATCGTTCCACATGACAGTTATACCTGAAGTGTCATTATCGATAATTTCTCCTAAGTCTGTATCTATTGACCAATTATATTCTTGGCAATCGAGTGTAGATTGGTACTTATACATGTCTTCTCCACAAGCATTGCTACTACATGATATCGGTACAATATCTAAATCTTCAATGAAAATTTGAGTCGTGGAGATTTCAGATTGACATTCAGGATTTTCTGGTAACGAATATTGAAGTGAGATAGAATAGCTTCCAGGAAAAGGAAAATCAAATTTTAAATTTTCAACATTATACTGCCATTCAAGTGTATCGTATTGGATTGTCCATGTATAGTCTATTTCAGATTGATTAGGGACAGTAGTATTGACAAATTCTAAGCTCGTTCCTCTACAGAAAATACTTTCATTTTCGTTTTTAATTACGAATGTAGGAGCTATATCTAATTTAACAATATGGATATCTATACAGTCGCTTACGGAACAAGAAGAGTCAGGCGTATAAATAGTTTGGCAAAGTACATATTCGCCAAGACTATCAATAGATAGCGTTCCTTCAATTGCTTGTAATTGAGCATTGACTACAGTTGTTTCTTTAATATCAACTTTGGAGTCATTGAGTGTCCAAGAAGAGAAACAATCACTACAAGCAATAAATGTTGATATCTCTAAATCCAAAGATCCACAAACCATTTGATTACCAATAATGTCGCTTATCTGTCCGAGTTCATTATAAGATGATCCACCTAATATTTGAATGTTTATAACACATGAAGAAACGACAATACCATTATCATAATATTGAATGAGAATATTACCTAACCCACCTTCTAAAAAGATAATATTTGCTGAGTTTTCTGTTTGGTTTGATACAATTGCATCTATGTTCGGACCATTACTATTAGTAAATGCATCGATAGAATAAGTATTATATTCAATATCTGTGTCAAATAGTACCTTGTATGTATTGTTAATACAAGCAGTTGTGTTACCAGTAATATTGCAAGATTGTGTGTACGCAACCACTAAATGAAATGTAAAAAATATAATGAGTAGAACGATTTTTTTCATGATATCAAGTTGTAGAAAACCTAAAAACTATTCAATTATATAGTATTGTTATCTAACACATCCTAAATATAGTAAAAATCGTTATATATATCTAAGGGAATAGTAATTTAAAAATCATTAAATAATCATGTTGTTGAAAAGTGAAAAATGCAGTAGTGTAATAGTTGTTTGATTAAGGATCAGAGGCAGGGAGCACCAAAGAGACAGGTGACTTATAATTTTATAAAAATTATAGTTAATAAAAACACACACCTTACGTTTGGTGATAAGTGGAGGTGAAACTAACTTTAGTCTAACTTTCATCTTCATCATTTGATCTTACACACAATCGGTAATACATAAGTGCTAACTAAAAATTCTAATGAGAATATTGCCTTATGTCACGTTGTGACAGATATTATGACTTTATTCTATTAAGATACTACTATCTAATACTTTCTCTTTTTTTGCTATAAAATCTAATGAAACAGAAAATATATGAGATACTAATACCCCTGATACACTGCCGATATTGGTAAGCGCATAATCTACTTTGAGTCTTCCTAATTTAAGCCCTAAACCAATATTTGGTTGGAATTCCAAACTTTTATCCAATCCATCAGTATTGACATCATTGACAATGCTTTGTATATTGCCAATTCCAGCTCTTATAAATACTCTGTTAGTATAGCCAACTTCAAATCCTACTGTTGGGTCAACTGATAGATTTCGTCCTGAAAACAAGCCAGCTTCTGTACCATTGGTACTGATGTTAAGATTGGCTTCTACGAGATAACTTATATCTTTTATATTATTATGGTATGCTACACCAGCTATTATTCTAGGTAGTGTTATTTCTGTGCTACTTACAGGAATATCGTTGTTTGTTTGCTCGAATACTCTTTTTTGATCTTCGGTTAGGTTAAATGTCCATGCATTGTAAGTAGTTGTTATGTCTCTAATCGAAACGCCAAAATTAAGATGGCTTCCTCTCCATTGTGCACCTAAGTCGGCACCAAAACCCCACGAAGTCCCAAATTCTCCTATTCTTCTACTTATTACTTTTAGACTACCTCCTACAGAAAAATTGCCTTGGTCATTCATAGTCCTCGCATAAGATAGAATACCTGCATAATCACTAGCAGAAAAAGTTTTTATTCTATTAAAATCTACAGTGCCATCGGAACCAATAAGGTTAAGGGTGTTTGGTATGTTATCTACACCCATTCGGATGATTGTCAAGCCTCCAGCAGCAGACCTTGCTCCTTTAAATTTTTTGGCAATCGAGATATAATCATAATTTGCAATACCTCCAAACCAATTGGCATGCATAGCATTTATTTGTAAGGGTGCATCCATTTGAGTTAGTCCGGCAGCATTCCAATATCCTGCGGTACCATCTCCAACAGTAGCGACAACACTCCCAAACATCCCATGCGCTCTAGCGCCTACACCAATGTTTAAAAATTCGTTTACAAATTTGACTTGTGCATTACTTTCTAATAATGTAATAATGCAAATGAAAAGGGTAAAAGTTAGTTTTTTCATTTTTGATAGTTTCTTAAGTTATACTTGATATTAGGCTCTTTTTTACTTAACTAATATCCATTGTCTTCCAATAACGTATACTTTTATGTTTTTTATATATTCTTAATTAGTTATTTAGTATTTCAAGCTTTAAAAAATGTTTCCAATTGCGAAAAATCCTGTTCTGGATACTTTTCTTTTAGAGAATTGATCTTATTATATTGTGTGTTTTTAAATTTTTGATAATCAGTAGATTTTGCATCAAATGGTTTGTGATTAGATGCCTGATTAAGTTTGTCAAGATCTCTAATCATATGTTGTCCATTTATACTGATATAGTTTTTTAAAAAATGATCCCAGATTATATCAATTGCTAAATCTGATGGATGAATCATATCTGTTTTGTAATATCTATAATCTCTTAATTCATCTATCATTATTTCAAAGGCGGGAAAATATTCTGTCTTTTGATGTTCCTCGCACAATACATGGCAGAGATCAATAAGTCTTGATTTACTACGACTATTAGCAACTAGTCCTTCTTTAGTGTGGCGTACTGGGCTGACGGTAAGAATGATAGATAGGTCAGGATTGATTTTTCTCAATTGATTAATTGTATTGTCCATCTTGGTTTTCATTTGCTCAACAGACAATATTTCTTTTCTAAAATTGGTACTTGGTACTTTGTGACAATTAGAAACAAGATAATCATTATCATCTTGTTGAGTTTTTAAATAATAAACGATACTAGTTCCAAAAGTCAAGAGGAGTGTATCTACTTTTTTTATTTCGAGATGTGTTTTATAAATTGTTGTATTTATTGCTTCTAAAGTGCTTTTTGAATCCGTACTATCAAAACTTGTATTGAAATCATAATGAAAATATCGATTGCCTAGATTGTTGATATCATTAATATTAAGTTGCTTATTATTGATGGCTCTGTCAAGATTATTGCAAATGCTAATTGGGTTAAATATTGTACCAAAAGGATTGACAATAGTTTTAAATAAGCTACTTTGTAACTTCTGACCTATGTTTTGAGAAAAACAAGAACCTAAAGTTAAAATGTTAGAACTTGGTGATATCTTATTGTTTGATATATTAATGTCGGTAGGTGTATTGTGCTGAAATGTCATCATTAATCATTTTGAGTAGCAACAAATTCCATGAATAATGACATTATCATCATATTGGGTTTTGTAATGTCCACTTTTGGGATGTGCTTTTGTAAAGCTAGTAATAATTCTTCATCTTTAGAGATTAGTTTACAGATTCCATTACACGATTTATAATAGCGATCGACTTCGGATTGAGTCGGTATAGTATTGGACTCTATTTTGTTCATCATTACACTAAATGCAGGATAATTCCACAAGGCATATTTTTCAGGATATTCAAGTGCTAAATATAGACATAATATACCTCTATCATTATGAAAGTGGTGTGTTAGTTTCTTGTTTTTAGAGTGTAATATTTTAAAAATTTGCTGGCAATGATAGCTAAATCGATCTAATCTAAGTCCTAAGTCTCTGTGATCAGAAAAAAGATCCTTAAATGCAATTCGTATAAATTCTTTATCTGTTTCGATCAATTGCAGGAGTATTGTTTTAGCAGAATTGTGTGATCCTCCCCATAGACGAGCAGAATAGACAGACTTAAGACTTTTGTCATAAGTTGATAACAAATCTAACGCTTCAATATTCCAGTTTTTTTGCCAGTTTTCTATAATCTCAAAATAAAAGGCATTGTCTATTGTATCTGCAGATTGCAAATAGTCCTTAAATTTATCCTTATAATTATTTATTAAATGAACCTTCATGCTAATCAGTTTTTAAAATAACGTACCTGTTTGTGAAGGAGGGACAACACCTATGTGTTTGTATGCTTTAGCTGTTGCTTCTCTACCTCTTGGTGTACGCTGGATAAATCCTTCCATGATCAAAAACGGTTCATGCACTTCTTCAATAGTGCCGGGCTCTTCTCCTACAGCAGTAGCGATTGTTGTGATTCCTACTGGTCCACCTTTAAATTTTTGGATGATGGTTGACAGTATTTTATTATCCATTTCATCAAGTCCATTGTCATCAACATTGAGTGCTTCGAGACCATATTTCGCTATTTTTTGGTCTATACTTCCATTTCCTTTGATTTGTGCAAAATCTCTAATTCTTCTTAATAACGCATTAGCAATTCTAGGTGTACCTCGACTTCTGCGTGCAATTTCCTTAGCCCCTTTTGTGTCGATAGGTACATTTAAAATACTTGCACTTCTATGAATTATTTTTTCTAAAGTAGATATGTCATAGTAATCTAACAAGCATGTAATTCCAAATCTTGCCCTCATAGGAGCTGTGAGTAGTCCCATACGAGTGGTAGCACCCACAAGCGTAAATGGATTAAGTGTAAGTTGAATACTTCGAGCATTTGGACCACTGTCTATCATGATATCTATTCGATAGTCTTCCATGGCACTGTATAGATATTCTTCGACCACATTATTAAGTCGATGGATCTCATCAATAAATAATACATCTCCTTCATCAAGATTTGTCAATAATCCAGCTAAGTCTCCTGGTTTTTCTAATACAGGACCGGAAGTCATTTTGATATTAGCTCCCATCTCATTAGCTACAATGTACGATAGTGTAGTCTTCCCCAATCCTGGAGGCCCATGTAATAATACATGATCCAAAGCCTCTTCTCTTAGGCGTGCTGCTTCAATGAAAATTTTTAAATTTTCTACTATTTTTGGCTGCCCACTAAAGTCAGTAAGCGATATTGGCCTTAATGCTTTTTCGGCAAGCTTCTCTTCAGATGTAAACTCTGATTGTGATGGTTCTAAATGTGGATTCAAATTGTTATGTATTACAAAAAATGTAAATATAATGCTTTTGAAATTAAAACATGATATTTTTTATTAGGCATATTATTCTTTTCCTTTTCTGTTGGTATAAAATTTTCTTAGTGTTACGACATATATTCCCATGCAGATTGCAATAAGCCATTTTGTTCTACGTGCTCTATCAGTTTAAGGTAAAGGTCATTAGAACATAAAGTAGCTCCGTCACCAATAATTACCAATTTTTTCTTAGCTCTTGTCATCGCTACATTTAATCTTCTATAATCTGATAAAAAACCTATATATCCTTGATCATTTGATCTTGTGAGAGATATTATTATTAGATCTTTTTCTTGTCCTTGAAAACCATCAATAGAATTTATTTCAATATCAAAACCTTTTAATTTTGAATCTTCAAATAAATGAGACTTGATATAGCGCACTTGTTCCGAGTATGGGCTTATGATACCTATACTTACACCTGTATAGCGTTCTTTATTATGCAGTATATGTTCTCTTAGTATAAAATATTCCCCTTCATTAAATGTTGATTTTGATTTTGGGTTTGTAGCTTCTTCGTAACCACAGCCACTTGTATCTATAAATACCAATGGTTGATCATCTTTTTGCAATCGGTGATATTTATTCCCAATGGCAGAGTGCAGTTGTCCATTATAAAACATGATATTAGAAAAACTCAATATTTCATCATTCATTCTATACTGCTCAGTAAGGAGGTAGTGATGTTTGATATGTTTGGTCATTCGATCAAGTAATGTGTCGCCAAGTCCCAATTTTATTGCCTCTTTGCTTTTTACAGTTGCTGGTAATTGGTGGTGATCACCGGCAAAAATAACTCGTTTTGCTTTTAATATTGCATTCCAACATTCTGGTTCGGTACATTGGCTTGCTTCATCAATAATTACAGTATCAAAATTTAATTTATCTATTTGGCGACTACTCGCACCGATTAACGTGCATGTAATTACTGGAGAATTATTGACAATAGAAGATAAAAGTCTGTTTTTCATTTCCCGAGCCCATTTTTTAAGGTCTCGAGATTCTTTGTACATATCAGTTCGATTTTGTCTTTCGCTGCCACCAAATTTTCGTTTTCTGGTTGATGCCATTTTGTGTGCCGCTTCAGCTTCAATATTGATCTGCTTGATATGATTCCAGTCAGGATGATTTCTTGCTTTTTCATCAATTGTCAACCCCGAAATATCGTCATTTATTCGGGTCACGTTACCAATTCTAAGTACATTTATTCCTATTTCATCTATTTTTTTTGTGAGCAAATCTACAGCATTATTACTGGGAGCACAGACCAATATTTTCTTTTCTTTTTGTAATAATGTTTGCACTAAAGCTACTAACGTTGTGGTTTTTCCTGTACCTGGAGGGCCATGGATTATACCCATTTGTCCAGCATCAAGAATCCCTTTTATGGCAAGATTTTGGTCTTGATTTAGTTTTTTTGTTATCTGCCATTTATTGTCATTGTTTGCCGATGATTCATCAAGTGGTTGGAGGTTTCTTACACCTTCTCTCAATGCTCTTAATACAGGATTTTTAGTGTTGATAAGATCTTTTATAGCAGCTTTCATTACTTTGTACGGACGCTCATCATAGACCAATTCAAGTTTGTATGAAGCATTATCGGGTAATGAATCCCTTGATATTACATCTTGAGAAATAATTACACCAATTTCTTTTTTATTTTTATAAGAAAGTGTACCT
>JAZGFO010000056.1:0-85496 GCA_036479655.1 Saprospiraceae bacterium | reverse complement strand
AGAGCTTATTTTTTTGAGCTATAGTTTTTACATCATTAAGATATTCAAATTCAGTAATTGACATTGGAATATTCATTTCTGAAGTTGATCTTATATCTTCTGGTATAGTCAGGTCTATTAGTTTTTCAATACTGTCGACACCGATAGTATTAAGCATTTCTTTTAAATCTGAATCTGATATACCAATGTGTCTTCTTTGAAAACTTTTTTGTGTAAAGGTTGCCATATATTCTTATTTGGTTAGGTCTGAAATAAAAATTTTTACAAAAATATACATAATTGTAAAGGCATCATAACATATATTAATTATTTTATATGATAAGCCTAATTCTTATTATTTTAATATTGAAAATGTATTATTAATGACAATTTGATGTAATCTCGTTTATTTTTGATCTTAAAATTGTTAATATTATCATAATTACATGATTCTTAGGTAGAAAAGTGTTATTTTTACAAAGAAGTTAAGTCTAACTAAGTGTACTATTCCAAGAATCAACACTTTTAGCTTGATTTTTGTACTTAATAACTTATTATTTAAAAAAAAAACAAACAGATGAAAAAGATTTTATTCGCTCTATCGATGTTTATGATGATTGGTGTTGCATCTAATGCACAATCTTGTACTAAAGGAGCTAAGAAAAAAGGATGTTGTGCTAAAAAAGCAGCATTAAAAGCAGACGCGGCAACAAAAACTACTTCAGTAGCAGCAGTACTTACTGAGGCAAAAGTAGCAGCAAATGCTAATGAAAACATTGAAGCAAGAACTTGTGAAAAAAGTGGTACTACATCATTTTTTGAAAAAAGTGTTTGTGCTAAATCTGGTTCTGTAAGCTGGAATGAAGTTAAATTTGACGAATCAGACAAAAAATTCACTAGAGTAGCTGCGGTTACTATGGAGAAAGGTGCAAAGAAAGAATGTTCTAAATCAAAGAAATGTTGTTCTAAAGCGGATGCAAAGAAATGTTCTAAAGCGGATGCAAAGAAATGTTCTAAAGATGGAGCAAAAAAAGCATGTTGTAAAAAAGGAGCTAAAGCTTCTTGCGACAAGAAAAAAAGCTAAGATATTAGTATATTTTCTTTAAGAAATAAAAAGCTACTTCATTAATTTGAGGTAGCTTTTTTATTTTTAAGTGGATTTAGATGTGAGTATAAAGACAATAGTCTAATTTTCCATTTATAACCTATTTATAGGCATTGAATTTTTCTTATTTGACATGTAATTATAAGCATCTATTCCCTGTAAACCACCAGTATGAATCCATAAATACTTTTTTGTTACATCTATCTTTTTATTTATTACTAAGTCATAAAACCCGTACAGTATTTTGGCATTATAAATCGGGTCAATTTCAACACCAGTTTGTCTAACAAATTGGTTGATAAACGCAATATATTTTTCACTGACTTTAGCATATCCACCTAAATGATAATCATAATAATAAGTTAATTGATTGTGCTTATTTTTAGGACTTTGCGATAATATTTTATCTTTTATGTAAGTATCTTTTAGGCTAGGAAAAACCCATAGTTTTTTTTCCTCTTTTAAACTTTTAAGAATACCAGCAGCTGTATATCCAGTCCCAGCGGAAACCATTATAACATCAAAATCTGTTTTATTTATTATTTGGGATAATTCTGCTAATCCTTGATAAGAGTATTGATTAGATCCTCCTTCAGGAATTAGAAAATAGTTGGAATACTGAGTTAGAATTTTTTTAACAACTTGACTTTTTTCCTTCTCTCTATAGCTTTGCCTATCCACAAAATGGAGTATCATACCCTGAGATTTGGCAAATGCAAGAGTTGGGTTGTCTTTATCGTATTCTCCTCTTATTATACCAACACATTGAATATTATAGTGATAGCAGGCAGCAGCAGTAGCGTGTATATGATTAGAAAAAGCACCTCCAAAAGTGACAATTGTTTTTATATTGTTTTCAGCAAGATGGGCAAGGTTTCCTTTGAGTTTTCTCCATTTATTTCCAGAAATATAAGGATGTACTATATCATCTCTTAATACAGAAAGACCCGACCATGCCATACAGCCAGTCAGGTCTTTTATTATAGGATCTGGAAAATTAATTTCCTTCACTTTTATACTTTTTGTATAACTATTGCACTGGCTCCACCACCACCATTACACAAAGTAGCACAACCAATTTCTCCATTTTTTTGGTGTAATACATGATTAAGTGTTGTTAAAATCCTTGCTCCAGATGCTCCAAGCGGATGACCCAGTGATACCGCACCACCATTTACGTTTACCTTATCTTCAGATATTCCTAATTTTTTATTAAACGCTAATGTTACTACTGCAAACGCTTCATTTACTTCATAATAATCAACATCAGAAGTAGTTAGATTTGCTCTTTTTAAAGCCAAAGGAGCTGCCAATGTTGGTGCTGTAGTAAACCATTCAGGCTCATGAGCAGCATCAGCGAACGATAGTATTTTTGCAATAGGTTTTAATCCGTATTTCTGTACTGCGTCTTCACTAGCTAAGATTATTGAAGACGCACCATCGTTGATTGTTGAAGAATTTGCCGCTGTGGCACTCCCTTCTTTACTAAATGCAGGTCTTAAAGCTGGTATTTTTTCAAACTTCACTTTTTTATACTCTTCGTCTTCACTAATTATTATATCGTCACCTCTTCGTTGAGGAACATTAACTGGTATGATTTCATCTTTAAAACCTCCTTCTTCTGTTGCTTTTGCAGATCTTTTATAAGATTGAATAGCAAATTCATCTTGCTCTTCTCTTGATATATCTAATTTCTTTGCTGTAGCATCTGCAAATATGCCCATGGATTCTTGGTTGTAGACATCAGTAAGCCCATCTTTTTGTAATCCATCTATTATTTGTCCATGCCCATATTTATGTCCCCATCTAGCCTTTGGTATATAATATGGAATATTTGACATGCTTTCCATGCCTCCAGTTATTACTATTTCTGCTTGACCAAGCATAATACTTTGAGCACCAAACATTACTGACTTCATACCTGACGAACAAACTTTGTTGACGGTAGTACAGGGAACATTTACTAACAATCCTGCACCCAATGCCGCTTGTCTTGCAGGTGCTTGTCCAATATTTGCCTGACAAACATTTCCAAAGAAAACTTCATCTACATTTTTAGCTTCTATACCAGCTTTTATAAGTCCGCCTTTGATAGCAATACTCCCTAGCTGAGGAGCACTTAGAGATGATAATGATCCACCAAAACTACCCAGAGGTGTTCTTACTGCTGATACGATATATACATTTTTCATAAAAAATATTTAATTTTTGAATAGGATTGTAAATATAGAAATTATTAACGGATATACTTTGTTGTTTTTAACCTTAATAATGACATTTTATGGTGTTATAAATAGGTTTTCAATAACCAATGGGACTAAATTAATTAGCATATAAAAAATGTGCACCTTATTATCTTATTTTTATTTAAACAATTTCATTTTTATTTGTTTATATGTTATGTGGTAAGATTAAACATAGTTACTGTTATCTTTGAGAGCACACAACATCCAAAAAAAACATCTAATTTGAGTTTACTATTACAAGGCATCTTATTCGGACTTACACTGGCTATACTATTAGGTCCAATATTTTTTACTGTAATCCAGTTATCTTTGCAAAAAGGGTCTAAAGCAGGACTGACATCTTGCGCTGGTGTATGGGTAAGTGATTTTTTATTTATAATTTTGACCTATCTATTTATAAAAGAAATTGACCAGTTTATTTCAGACTCCACCTTTACCTATTGGATGGGATTAGTTGGAGGTTTTGTTTTAATTGTATTTGGTGTAGCTACTTTTTTTAATAATTCAAAATTGAATTTTGAAAAACAAAAACATACGAAAAATGATTACTTCACCTTTTTTTCAAAAGGGTTTTTAGTCAATACTATTAATCCATTCACTTTGATTTTTTGGCTTACAGTGATATCTACTAAGGTAATAGGGGAAAAAATTTCAAATAGTGATGCTACCATATTTTTTGGAGCTATAATGATGGTAATTATTGTTACTGATTTTATAAAAGTATTTTTAGCAAAACTAATTAGGAATCGGCTAAAAGTCCATCATTTCACCTTAATCAGTAAGGTGGCAGGAGTTGGTCTTATGATTTTTGGATTAGTGTTTTTATGGAAATCGCAATCTCTTTAAGACCCCTGCATTTTGTGCCCATTGGAATCTGCTATTTTTAATGTCAATGCTACGAATTCTTCAACACCAAGTTGTTCGGGTCTTTTGGTGAAAATATCTTCTTTTAGTATTGATGTATCTGTAACCAATCCTTTTAACGTGTTTCTCATCATTTTTCGTCGTTGACTAAATGCTATTTTAACAACTTGTCTAAAGTAGCTATAATCACAGCCTAATTCATAATTCTCTCTCCTAGTAAGTCTAATTACTGAAGAATTGACTTTAGGTGGAGGGTTAAACGATCCTGGACTTACTTTTACAACAGTCTCTCCAGTATAAAAAGCTTGTATCAATACACTTACTACGCCATACGTTTTATTACCTGGGGGAGAGATTACCCTATCTGAGACTTCCTTTTGAAACATCCCTATCATCTCTGGAATCAATGCTCTATGTTTAACCATTTTGAAGAGTATCTGAGAAGATATATTATATGGATAGTTGCCTATAAGATAAAATGGTTCTCCATCAAAAACCTTTTTCATATTAAGTTTTAAGAAATCTAAGAAAATAATATTATCCTTTAATTTTGGATAGTTACCTTCTAAATAGCTGACCATATCTTTATCTGCTTCGACAACTCTTAGATTGATATCTTGCTTCAAAAGATACTTAGTAAGTACCCCTTTTCCAGGACCTATTTCTAATACATTTTTATATCCTGCTTCTCGCCGAAGTGAATAGGCAATTTGTTCAGATAATGGTTCATTAATTAAAAAATGTTGTCCAAATGATTTCTTAGCTCTCAATCTTTATTTTTTTTCTATCGTAAAGATAAGTATTTCATCTAAATATGCTCTTTACTAAAGTATAAAAAAAAGCTTGACCAAAATTAATTGATCAAGCATACCTGGTTTAAAGGTTCCCTGAAGGTTTTTAGAAATATTTTGATCTGTTATCGGTAGGTTTAAATAACTTTTTTAAAGAATTCATTAAACCGTATCCTACTCTATTTCTATTTGAGTTGTTTAGTTGTCTTTTTTGTGATAAGACATTTGACGGTATAGCTCCTTCAGTTTTAGCAGTTGTTTTTATAATGTATACACCTGTATTACCAATGATAGGTTTTGATACTCCACCTTCAGCCAATGTAAATGCAGCTGCCAATACTTTTGGCTCATTGCCTAATCCAGTAACGCCAGATGCAGAGAAAAGCACATCGCTTGCAGTATCATATGAACCATTGTGTTGGCCAGCAATAGCCTCAAGGTCACTTCCCGAAATTTGACTCGCTAATTTTTTACCTTTCAGTTCATTTTTTACAGTTGCTTCAATAGATGCTCTTACATCATCCGCTTTTGCTAAACCTGCACTATTTATTCTATTCAATCCAGTAATTACGTATTTGCTGTTAAAATAATTTACAGGATCTGTGAAAGTGTATATACTTCCAGAAACTTTCCCTGCTGCAATTTCATCGTCAAAAGCCCATTTTACCATTTCTCTTGAAGTTTCTCCACTGCCTAAATTGCCAACTACAAAATCGTTAGATTTTAAAGGACTAGAAGATTCAATACTCATATTACTTTGACCTGCAATAGCTGTTTTTAGTGTTTCTAATGTTCTATTTTCAGTATTGATTTGATCAGCTTTTTCATAAAGCGCATTTTGTGTGTCTTCACTTGGAAGGATTACACTTCTTATAAATGCCATTTTGTATTTAGGATCTCTATTGTTAAATATTCTATTTTTAACTTTTATCCAGTGAACTCCAAATTGGGTAGTAACTCTATAGTAACCACCATTTTTGCTATTGATAAAACATGCTTTATTAAACTCTGGCACCATAGTTCCTTGAGCAAATGTTCCTAAATCGCCACCTTTAGTTCCAGATCCAGGATCTTGACTATATTCTTTAGCTAAATCAGCAAAACTTGTCTTGCCACTTCTTACTACATTCTCTAAACTATCGATAATTTTATTTGCAGCTAATAATTGTGCTACGTTGCCATCCGTTACTGATCTTAAAATATGACTTGCAGATACACTATCAGGTACTACGGACTTTCCAACTAATTTTGCTAAAAAGTAAGCACCTTTATCAATATATGGCCCATACACATCACCGATATTCATTGTTGACACATTAGATTTAATACTACCTGTCAATTTATCAGTAGCAGAATAGAATGGACTATAAAAACCTTCATTGTTAATAGTATATATAGAATCTTCAGTTCCTATTGCTTTATTCTTAAATGTTTCAGATCTTCCAGCAAGATCAGCAAATACTTTAGCAGAGTCATTTGCTGTCGGATATACATTGAGTACGAGATAGTCTAATACTCTTGTTTCTTCATCATTAGTATATAGTGTACTATTGTTTGCTATGTATGCATCAAGATCACTATTTTTTACTTCTATACCATTGTCAGGAATATTTGAAAAAGGAATTTTTACATAATCAAAAGTAGCTTTCGTACTTGTGTTTATTCCAGCTCTCTCTGCAACAAAGTTTGGTGTATATATTGCCTTGGATACCAAATTGCTTAATTTATCTTGCTTCGAAGTTTTGATTATTTGCTTTTGCAATTCTATCCATTTCATTTCAAAGTCAGGATTTAATCTATCACCACTTTCTATTGATTGCTTTACATTTAATAGCTGTTGCATGTCGACTTGATTTGTCTGACGATTTCTGAAGTAGTTTTGGATTACAGGACTTAGGTTATTTCCAAACTGCAATTCCATTAATTCAGGAACACTTACATTAAGTCCTATGCTTTCTGCTTGTTTATCAATAATTGCTTTTTCTACAAAGTAATTCCATGCTCCTGTTTTTCCAGCAAAATTATCTCCTCCACTATAAAGGGCAGTTTCTGCTTTTTGAAAATCACGATAATCTATCTTTGTTCCTGCTATCTCACCTACGATTTGTTTAGGACCAATTCCTCCTTGATTTCCTGCATTATCAATGTCCATAAGTATAAATGCAGCTAGTGCAAAACCTAATAGAAGCAATACAAACCAAAAATTGTTTCTTATTTTTCCAATCAATGCCATGTGTTAGTAATTAACTTGTTTTTATAATAGTCTTTAAATCAAGACTTTGTAAATAATGTAATGGAATTTATAATTATAAAACCCAAAAGATTTGCAAAGGTAAGATTTTTCGGGCTATTAAAAAAATAAAACCTTTTTCTAAATTTTATTGATTTTGTTTGGTGATCTAAAAATTACCTCTAAATTTGCACTCGCTTCCAAAAGCATGGAAGGTGCCTTAGCTCAGTTGGTAGAGCAATGGACTGAAAATCCATGTGTCCCCAGTTCAAATCTGGGAGGCACCACAAACATAGCCTCAGCATTCATTTGTTGGGGCTTTGTTGTTGTTTGAAGGGTGTGTTTATCCTGTTTATTTTCCTTCTTTATTAAAATATATTAGAGCTTGAAAAGATATTTCATTTGTTATTATGACATAATTTATTGATTTTTTTAGGAAATAACTTTTACTTAATTGAAGTAAACTATCATTTTTAAATAAAAAATTCTCATTTAGAAATATTTTGGATCGTATTTACACATATATAAATGCAAATAATAAATATTTTGCCCAATAATTGAGTATTCTTAATGTTAAAAGCTTTTAATTTTTTTATTGTTTATCTAATATTTTTTAATGTATAATAATCTGACTTCGTTAATTTTGAGGAGTTTATTATATCATATTGAAGATGGTCATATGGTTTATAAATATTTGATTTTACTTTTATTTGTTTTTTCAATATAATATTTCTTATATTGCATGACAATACGAATACTTTAACAAAGACATTTTCCATTTTCTTTGTTCCAGACAGGCGGTTTCCCATCTTACGTGTAAGCATACATTGCGTGCATTAAATTTATTATTGAATTAACATACTAACTACTATGAGACGACTAATACTCGGCTTTTCCCTTATTTTGGCACTTATTAACATAAGTTTTGCCCAGTCAGAAGATTGTAACACGGCTACATCCTTAGGTGCAGCTGATTTGAATTCTGGCAATCTTGTTTCTGGTACTACAGCTGATAATACAGCAAGTGGTTTTTGGGGTGGAGCTCCACAAATGACAGCATCCTGTGACAATCCTACTACACTTACTATAGATGAGTGGTATAGAATTGATCTTGTCAATGAAAACGATATAACTATTGATTTAGTTGGAGCAGGGCATATTGCTGTAATTATTGAAGCTTCTTTAGCTAATTGTGGTACGCCTAATATGAATACTTTTTTGGCTTGTCATGATCCTAATATTATGAATCCTCAAACATTTGAGAACTGCTTTACACAGAGCACTACCTATTATATAGTGATATTGACCGATGCTGCCAATCAAGGCGCATATGATCTTACTGTTACTGCTGGCTTAAGTGGAGGACAACCATCATTGGCACTTGGAGATAATTGTGCTAATGCAGTTTCTCTTGACCCAGGTACAGATGGTACAGTCATTACTTGTGCCAACAATATTACAGGTACAACACTTAATAATTTTCAAGAATTAAAAGGGGATATGGTTGCTGATGGAGTTTGTATTTTTGACAACGAAGCTACGATGTGGTATAGTTTTACTGCGGGTGATGATTTGTATGTCGAAAACACAACAGGTACAGGTTTATCTGTAGCACTTTATTCAGGTGCTTGTGGTGGATTGACATTAGTACAATGCGATAATAATGGTAATTTGATGTTAGAAGACATGTTGATTGCTGGTCAAACTTATTATTTACAAGTTGCATATCCTTATGGTTCTGATGGATCATTTAATATATGTGTAAATAGTCCTTTACCACCATTGGTGGGAGATGATTGTAGTATTCCAGAGGCTTTAGGAACATTAGTAGATGGAGTTGGTACATCAATAACACAAGTTGATAACTTTGGAGCCTCTTCGACTTCAGAATCCTTTACTCCTGGTTTAATAGCGGGCTGTGGTTCGGGTTCTTATAGTACTGTTTATTATGAATTTACAATAGGTGGCACAGGGAATACAAATGTTAATCTTAACTATAATGAAGGAACGATTTCAACTTCTCAAGTAACTATTTTGACAGCATGTACAGATGCAACAGCTTTTAATGGTTATGAATATAATGGAAATACAAATGAAGATTTTTGTCTTATGCCAGGTACTTACCTTATTCAAGTAGCATCTTGTGATGCTTTTGAGGGCAATTATTCTATGACATTGACAGCAAGTACACCACCTACTAATGATGGATGTATGAATGCAGACTTGTTTAATGATCCTATTTCTTCAGCTCCGACAGTTATAATACCGCCTAACTGTACTACTTTTTCAGTATCAGGAACAACAGAGAATGCTTGTCCAGAAGCTGCTGCTATAGGTACATGTGCTTTTGATACGGAAGCTACAGTATGGTACACTTTTACTACTAATACAGTAACTACCCAAGAAGCTGAGGTTAATCTTACTTCGATATCAATGGGAGCAGGAATGTTTGCTATAATTGAAGGTAGTTGTACTGGATCTATAGTAAATAGTTGTCAGACAGATGGCATAGAAGCTAATATTACTCTATTGCCAAATACGCAGTATTATATAGCAGTTGCACCTCAGACAAATCAAATGTCAGGGACATTTAACTTAGATATAGAATTGACAAGTGCACCTACCAATGATGATTGTGACTTAGGGACTAATCCTGATATAACAGCGACAACTATGGGTAGCACTACTTGTGCTGATGGAGAGGTGATTTTTTGTGGGATGACTACAACAAATGACCATCAAGTATTTTATCAATATACTAATAGTACTGGAGTTAATATAGATTTAGAAGTTACATTTTCAGCAGATGCAACTAATGGTACACCAGCAGCAAATGTATCAATGTTGGTAATAACGGATTGTAATGCATTTACACTTTTTAATGGCACTACAGCATCAGATTATTGTAATGTTTTAGGTACTGCAAATATGATTGATTGTATTGAAAATGGAGAAACAATTATAATTGTTGTTGGAAGTAGTGATGGTGATGAAGGTGATTTTAATATATTGACAAATGTAATTAATACTCAACCTACAGATGATAATGATGAATGTAGCAATGCACTATTGATATGGGATGGAGATAATGTTCCAGCTGACAATACGTGTTCTTGGAAAACGATTAATGGAAGTACTGCAGAAGCATGTCCCGAAGATTTTAATTTGGTAGGATGCAATTATGATGATGACCCTACAGTTTGGTACTCATTTACTGCACCAATTTCTACAAACTCGCTTTCAGTAGAAATGCAAAACTTATCTGGAATAGGCGCATTATATGCTACAATATTTGAAATGACATTAGATTGTGATGTACAAACTGTATTACCAACTGCAATGTGTAATAGTGGAGTTGGACCATTTGGACCTTATGATATAGTATCAGGTACTACATATTTGATAGCTGTAGCTGATCCAGGAGGCGAGGGCGTACATTCTTTTGATATAAAAATTAACGAATCACCTATAAATAATGATTGTGATTCAGCTACTAATCCTGACATTTTTACTACAGCAACTGGTTCTACAAATTGTGCTACAGGTAACTTTGACTTTTGTGGACAAACTATTGCTAATGACCACCAAGTATTTTATGAATATACTAATAATACAGTTGCAAATGTAGATTTAGAAATTACATTTGCTGGAGATGCTTCTAATGGATCTGCCGCTACAGGATTATCTATGGTAGTATTTACAGATGATTGTAATGCAATGACAATTTTTGAAGGTACGACAGTAGCCGACTATTGTAATATATTGGGTAATATGGCATCTATTAATTGTATAGAACAAGGGGTTACTATTATAATTATGGTAGGAAGTGCAGTTACAGAAGAAGGGGATTTTACGATTATAACCAATGAAAACACTACCCAACCTAATGATAATAATGATGAATGTACTGATGCATTAAGCATATGGGATCCAGCACTGGATAATACTTGTGAATGGAAAACTATAAATGGTAATACTGCAAATGCATGTCCTGAGGATTTTACATTCAATTCTTGTACTTTGGAACAAATACCTGTTGTTTGGTATTCATTTACAGCACCGACAACTACCAATCCAATAACTGTTGAAATACAAAATACAAATGGTACAGGTACAGTATCTACAATGATTATGGAGTCAACAGCAGATTGTGATAATCCTGTTGCTTTAGCTGGTTTTACTTGTGCTTTTGGAACAGGCCCTTACGGTCCTACCGATATCATGTCCGGACAGACTTACTTAATAGCTATTGGAGATGATATAGAAGGTCCACACTCATTCGAAATAAAAATTAACGAACTACCTGCAAACGATGAATGTGTAGATGGCGTTATACTTAATAATGGCGTTTCAACAATGGGGACAACAACCTGTGCTACTCAAGAGATTATTCCTTTTGATAGTAATGTTTGTACGAATCAAGACGAAGAAAATACTGTATGGTATGAGTTTACTGTACCAGATGGAGTCAATGGATTTGACCTTACAGTTACATCTACAGCGACCAATGGATTTATGGGAGATGTAAATATTGTAGTATTTGAAAGTACAGCTGCTGGCTGTATAGCAGATAACTCTACTTTTGAAGAAGAGGCTTGTAGTACTTCTGGTACTTTGGTGGAAGACTTTGAATGTATCGGACCTGGAACATATGTAATAAGAATATCTACATCAGAGGCTAATGCAGGAGAATTTGATATTTTAGCTGCAGAGTACACATCTCCAGTGGCTAATGATATGTGTAGTAACCCTACAGTAATCACAATAGATCCTGTGTGTATATGGTACCCAGTAGATGCAACTACAGTAGACGCATGTCCAGAGCAATTTGATTTTGCTTCAGATTGTGGATTTGACGATTTTCCAGTAGTTTGGTACGAAATAGATGTAACTGATGATAATGCAACAGAAATACAAATTAATTTAATTAGTTCTGCCTCGGGAAATGCATTTTACTCAATTTTTGCTGGTAATCCAATAGATTGTAATGACTTGATTCCTTCTTCAATATCTGGAGTATGTGAAACTGCTTTAGGTAATAATGGAACAATTATAGATATCTTGGCCAATGGACCAATGACCTACTTGATAGGTGTAGGAGCTGATGATATAAATGGATCAAATAGTATTCAATTTGAAATAAAAGTATTAGTAGCACCATCAAATGATGAATGTGTAGATGGTGTTATACTTAATAATGGCGTTTCAACAATGGGTACTACTACTTGTGCTACCCAAGCAATCATACCTTTTGATAGTAATGTATGTAATGATGTTGATGAAGAAAATACTGTATGGTATGAATTTACTGTGCCAGATGGAGTCAATGGATTTGACCTTACAGTTACATCTACAGCGACCAATGGATTTATGGGAGATGTAAATATTGTAGTATTTGAAAGTACAGCAGCTGGATGTATAGCAGATAACTCTACTTTTGAAGAAGAAGCTTGTAGTACTTCTGGTACTTTGGTGGAAGATTTTGAATGTATCGGACCAGGAACATATGTTATAAGAATATCTACTTCCGACTTCAATTCAGGTGGGTTTGATATTTTAGCAACAGAGTACACATCTCCAGTAGCTAATGATATGTGTAGTAACCCTACAGTAATTGTAGTTGATCCTACTTGTGTTTGGTATCCAGTAGATGCATCTACAATAGACGCTTGTCCGGAGCAATTTGATTTTGCTTCAGATTGTGGATTTGACGATTTTCCAGTAGTTTGGTATGAGATAGATGTCACAAATGATGATGCTTCGGAGATTCAAATTAATTTAATTAGTTCTGCAACAGGTAATGGCTTTTACTCAGTTTTTGCTGGCAATCCTGCTGACTGTAGTGACTTGGTTCCTACTTCAATATCTGGAGCGTGTGAAATATCAGTTGGAAATAATGTTACAGATATAGACATTTTGGCCAATCCTCCAATGACCTACTTAATAGGTATTGGAGCTGATAATATCAATGGTTCTGCAAGTATAATGTTTGAGATTAAGGTACTTGTACCACCGATGAATGATGATCCATGTACAGCAGAAGAAATAACAACAGCAGGAGACGTAAATACTGTAGTCTCTGGAACTACTACATGTGCAACAATGGATGTTGATGATACTACTTGTGGTACTCAAGACGAAAATTCTGTTTGGTACGAATATACTATCCCTGCTGGAACAACTGGTTTTATAGCAACTTTGACAAGTACAGGTACTGGGCAAGATTTTGCAGTTGGTGTATTTGAAAACACAGCATGTGGTGGTGGAAATGTTACCTTCTTAGATGCAGACCAATTGACAGAATGTGGAGCAGAAGGTGGAGTAGAAATGAAGTTTGATTGTCTTGAAGAGAATACAATGGCTTTTATTATGGTTAGTACAAATGATGCTGAAGCAGGAGATTTTGATCTTACCATAGATCCTATTGTACCAGATCCATTGTGTGTAGATAATGATTTGTGTTCTGATGCAGATGATACAGCTCCAACAGCTACCCCGATTACAGACGGAGGTCAAGTGTGTGTTACAGATTGTAATATTGATGCATGTCCTGAAAATTTCTTTGCAGCGGTATGTGCATATAATGATTTACCAACAGTATTTTATGAAATAACAACTGATGCGCTTGCAGAAGACGCTACCATGTCTGTGATACTAAGTAGTGCTGATGGCAATCCGATATTTTCAGTATTTCAAGCTGGATGTGCAGAACCGCCAACAGCTGAAACAGCAGAGTCACTATGTGTTGAAGGAGATGGGTCAGCTGCCAATCTTACTGGAATGGAAGTAAATGCAAATACTACTTATATTATTGCTGTAGCTTTAGATAATGTAGATCAAATTGGTGGAGACTTTGACTTATGTGTAAATGTAGTTACAAGTTGTAATGATGATCCTTGTTCTCCATATCCATTAGTCAATGGAGATGGTGTAGGTTCAATTGCTTTAGATTGTGATAACAATGTAGCAGCAACTCCTGAAACATGGAATTATGTAACAGGTGATTGTAGTGATGCTGATATGTTTAATAGTACAGTATATTTTTCTTATACAGTACCTGATGGAGTTGGAAGTTTTACAGTATTCTATACAAATGATCCGACTATGGGTATACAGAATGGTGTAGTACTAACAGTGTTAGAGTATGATGCAGCGAATTGTTCTCAAGTCCAAGTAATTATGGCAGGTCAAGAATGTGGACAACCGTCAAATATAGAGCCGATAGAGGTAGATTGTCCACCTGCTGGAAATACTTATTTGATTCAAGTATCATCTGCTGAAGGAGATGAAGGAGAATTTGATATATTGATTACAGAGACATTACAGACAGATCCTTGCTCTGTAAATGATGATTGTGGATTTGCAACAGTATTAGATGTTTCAGAAACTTGTAAATGGTTAGATTTTTCAGATTGTAATGTTCAGGCTTGTCCTGAAGAATTTGCTGATCCAGGAGATATGTGTGCTTTTGATAAAAGTGCTGTAGTATGGTTTACATTTACTACACCAGCCAATGCATCTACTGTAAGTATAGAAATAGAGCCTGACAATGGGTCTCCCGAACCAATTATTGATCCTACATGGGGATTATTTATTGATGATGGTTGTCCTGATCTACCGACTGCTGTAAATAATGATGTAATATGCGTAACTACAGAAGGAGGTACATCAGCTATTGAAGAAGATATAAATATTCAAGATAATACAACTTATTATATAGCTGTAGGATCAGAAACAGATATCGAAGGTGGATTTATTTTAAATATCAAAATAGAGGTGCCGCCAATAAATGACGACCCTTGTGATACGGATGATAATCCTCCTTTTGACCTTACAGGTGGTGGATCTCATCAAGGAACGACTTGTTGTGCTAGAGGACCAAAAGATGAAAATGAAGATGGATCACTTGCTGATCTTGAAAATGTCGATTGTAGTGCAGCTACAGAAGATGCAGCAGTCTGGTATACTTATACGCCTAATGAAGATGATGATGGATATCAAATTTTTCTTGAGGAAGTTGGTGGGCCAGATGGAATTGGTGGCAATGTAACTGTAGAAATTTATTGGGGGACACCAAACCAAGGATGTAGTGGATTTGGAGAAACTATTGCTTCTTCCTGTACAGATACTAATTTAGATATTAAGATTGGAAATTGTTCTGATCCTGGTCAAATACTATTTGTAAAAGTTACAACTGATGATGCTGATGATGAATGCGGAGAATTTATTCTGACAATTAACCCTGCTACTTGTGGAGACATGTCGGACGAATGTATCGATACTGCTGATGCAGCCCCAATTGAACCGGAGACACCAGAGACATTTGATATTATATATACTTGTGTTACATCTTGTATTGATTTTGGATGTCCTGAAGATGATAATTTTGGAGGATGCCCAGACATGATTAATATGCCGACAGTTTGGTTTCAAGTAAATACTGACGATGAGGCAGCTCAATTATTTACAACAGTAGAAACAGAAGGAAACTGGACACCTATATGGTCTGTCTATGGAGGAGATGATTGTTCTTCTTTAGAAGTGATGGCTTTTGGAGGTGCTCCTCCTTGTAGTAATGGTGATAACACACCAGAATTGCATCAAACTCCTGTTCAAGATGCATTTTCTACTTATTGGGTAGCAGTTACTGTAGATCCAGCATCATTACCTCAAGATGGAAATATTGATGATGGAACTTTTAAGATATGTGTAGCATCAGTAATAAATGCGGTAATATGCTTAGGAGATGAAAGTGATTGTACAGATCCATCTCTTGTAATGGAAGTAATCGAACGAGAAAATGAAGGAGCATTAGAAGGACCATTTTGTGCTGGAGAAGAAGTAACAATAAATATTAGTTTCTTCTACGATGCTACACTGACTGGACAAGATTGGTTAATAGGTATTGTACCTAAATTTGGACCCGGATGGGATCTTGAAAATTTTGATTATGTTGCAAATGCTCCGACAGGTACACCTGCAGGAGTCGCTACTTGGTTCGAAGAAGGTGGTGCTTGTGCTCCAATTCTCCAAGAACCTTTACCACATATGTGTACTTATATTGATAATAACGGTGTATTGAGACTATGTAATCTATTGTGTGAAAACTGTAGTGAATGTGATCAACAATTTATGGTAGAGGGAGATATATTACCGAGTGGATATTTCTGGATTAGTAATGGTGGCAATGCTGGATGTGATAATGATTGCTCTCCAGGGGAAGCATGGGGTATTGGATCTACTATGTCTCAGATTGATTGGGAATTTACTCTTATTGTTAAAACTTTTGACTCTTATGAAGATTGTATTGATAATCGAGATCTTCAGATTAGTTTCCAAACCTTTTCTGATGGAGTTGGTGGATGTTGGGAAGATCCAGTTGGGGAATGCCTAATTGATAAAGCAATGGTGAGTTATCCATGGTTAGTCGAGTGTGAAGCACCACCGGCTGTAGAGGGAGAAGATGAAGAAATATGCTTTAATGGAACTACTAATATTTTTGTATCTACCGTAGACGGATCGACTAATACAATTATTGTTGAAGTAGAAGATAATCCTAACGTAAGTGGAGAAATGACATATATTTTTGAAAATGGAACGGGTACAATAGAAGATGATCTTACGAATCTTACAAATGATATACAGATGGTAACCTATACTGTGTATTCTGAGGATGAAACATTACCTTGTCCAGGACCTCAAAACGAAATAATAGTAACCATATACCCAGAATTAATGGCTACATTTCCTCCAGATGTTTATATATGTGATGGATTTTGTACAGATATTACCCCAGATGTTATTGGAGGTTTTGGTATGCCATATTCTTATGAATGGAGTACTGGAGAAACTACAGCATCTATCAATGTTTGTCCATTAGTTCCTACCACTTATTTTGTGACAGTTACTGATGATTTAGGATGTGAAGATATTGCAGAAGTACAAGTAGATGTAAAACCACCAGTAATTATAGAATTACCTGATGAAATAGAAGTATGTAAAGATGATAATTTCTTTCCTTTTGATCCAGATTATTTTGTGACGATAGATTACTTGAGTGGATCTGCACCTTATAATGTAGTTTGGAATTCTAGCCCTATAGGATTAGTAGGTGAAGTTGGTGGATTTGGCGAGACATATATAATTAATGAACAAGCGAGTTCTGAATTTAATAGTCCATATGAATTGTGTGCTGAGGTGACTGACTTTTTTGGGTGTACTGAGACCGTATGTGTGACAGTAAATATTACAGGAGAATTACTTCTAAATGTTTCTGTATTTGATATAGAATGTGGAGATACCGAAGCATTGATAAATATAGTTGGATTTGATGCTCTTGGTAACCCACTTACCGACTTTGTACTATACGGAGGATGTCCACAAGAAGATTATCTTGAAGACGGGTTTTCTAATTCTGGAACATTTACATTCCCTGCTGTAGATTTGCTATCTTATACTTGTTATACTATAGTAGCGAGTACTCCTGCAGGATGTAGTAGTAGTATTGAGATAGATATACCACTTACAACAGGTACACCTATTGAGATAGCGGGTACTGAAAATATTTGTATAGGTGATGAAGCAACGATTACTGTTACCAATGCTGGTGATTTTGATACATTTGTTTGGACACCTGATATTGGGAGTACAGGATCGGTTATATTCTCACCGGATAGTACAGCTACTTATCAAGTAGAAGCGACTGATCTGACGGGATGTACAAGTATTGAGATATTTACAGTTAATGTTAATACTCCTCCTGAATTAGATATGGCGGGATCAACAGTATTCTGTGCTGGAAGTTCTGCTACATTGACAGGTAGTGGTGGAGTATCTTATGTATGGACATCTACATCACCAGAATTTCCTATAACAGGACCAGAGATTACGGTTTCTACTGAGATTACAGTTACACTTACAATAACTGACATTAATGGATGTACCAATGATTCTACAGTCACATTTATACAAGATGATAATATACCTATTAATTTAGGAGATGTAAATATTTGTGATGGAATAGGAGAAACGATAGAAGTAAATGGAGATTTTATAAATTTTGAATGGAGTGATGGTACTACAGTATTAAGTACAACTAATACTTTTACTATTTCAGGCCCTGGTACATTTACAGTTTCTGCAATTGATATTGTTTCTGGATGTGATGCATTTGGATCATTTGAAGTAATGGATTTTGCGACACCTATAATTACTGTTACTGATACTGTAAATGTGTGTCGAGAAGATAGTGGTGTAGATTCATTATGTGTCAATTTTAATAATCAAGTAAGTGGTAGCAATGGTACTTGGAGTCAAGTAAGTGCTATACCTGGTTTTGTCTTTAGTGATTTTGGTTTAGATAATGTTTGTTTTGAAGGAATTCAAACTGGATATTATGTATTTGAATTCACAACTAATGATGCGGAGCAACCTTGTATGGATGTATCAAAAGTGATGGTAGTAAATGTAGTCGCTTGCCCATGCCCGAGTCCAGCAACATCACTTGTGCCAGATATGTGTAATGATGATGATTATGATTTAAATCTGTCTGTATTGACAGGAGATCCTGGTTCATGGAGTGTTATTTCGGGACCAGTCGCTCAAGATATTAATGGCTTGATTACTGGGTCTATATTTGATGCAAACGGAATTGTAGGAGGAGTGTACACTGTAAGGTTCACACTTGATAATTCAGGAGGACCTGCATGTGAAGAATATTCAGAGCAGATGTTTACTGTATTTGAAGTGCCTACAGTATCAGTTGTTGGAGATGGCGATTTATGTAATATTGAAGGTCAGACTTCACCGACTTCTATGGACTTATTTGATTTGATATCTAATAGTGTTTCAGATGGAGGGACATGGGCACAATTGACAGGTACTAATATAAATATTACTGGTGGATCAATGATATCAAGCAGCAGTCTTACAGACTTTCCTGAGACATTCACATTTGAGTACACATCAGAAGCGCCAGTAGGCTCTCCGTGTCCGCCAGCAGTTGTGGAGGTAACAGTTGTAGTAAGAGATTGCAATTGCCCATTAATAGCTGTATTGACAGATACGTTGTGTAACAATGGACTACCTATTGATCTTAATGATTTATTGGTAAATCCAGAAGGATTATTAGGGTCTTGGTCAGTAGCCTCAGGGCTTACATTGATGGGTACTAGTATGGTAGATCCTGCAGATATACCATCTGGTCTATATGATATAACATGGACATTGAATAATAGTGCAGGTCCTACTTGTGAATTGGCCTATATAAATTCATTGTTAATTAGAAAACAACCAGTTATTATTCCAATTACAGGACCTACTCCATGTAGTATGGATACGGGTAATGGTTCTACGGTATCAAATTTATATGATTGGTTAGATTCTGAATCTTCCCTTGGTACTTGGACGCAGACTGGTGGAACTCCAACTTTACCTATTGATGAGGTAAGTGCGGGTATCTCAAATGTAGATTTTGATGGTCAGCCAGTTGGTTCTATGTTTACTTTTACTTTTAATACTAATGTAGCAGTTGAGCCATGTACAGATATATCTACAGTAATTACAATTACAGTTGGAGATTGTAATTGTCCACCGATAATGTTAGTTCCACCAGCAGATGTATGTAATGATTCAGATTCTTTTGAATTAGAGATATTGGCAGATGGTTCTGATCCAGGTACATTTGAAGTGTTTACTTCTGGAGGAACAGACATATCTGATAGAATTACTGGTAACACATTTGATGCCATTGATTTAAATGCAGGTACATACACAATAGTATATACGCTTGATCAAGTGGTAACAGGTACTTGTACTCAATCATTGTCAGTTATGTTTAATGTTTCTAATTACCAACTTACAGATGGAATAGATGAAGTAGAAGTATGTAATGATGATTCTGGTAATGGAGTTACTATGGTAAACTTTACAACATTGGTAGATAATGCTGGTGCTGGAGTTTGGTCTGAAGTAACTAGTTCGGGAGTACCAATTGGCACTTTAATAGAACAACAAAATGCGAGTTTTGTAAATGTGCCAGTAGGAATATATACATTCTTATATACCATCGACAATGCTGATCCTTGTGAAGATTTTGTACATACAGTAACAGTAACAGTTATAGATGAGTGTAATTGTCCTCCAATAAATCCATTAGATCCTGATGATGTTTGTAATACGGACGGACCAGTAGATTTAGCTCAATATGATGATATTAATAATCCGGGTACTTGGAGCTCTACAGAACTTACTATATCTGGAAGTATGTTAGATATAGATGGTGTAGTGGCAGGAAGTTACGATCTTACTTATACAATTACATCACCATTGCCAGATTGTCCAGAAACGGAAGTAGTTAGTATTCTAATCGGAGAACCAGCAAACTCTGGTATTGCAGAAGATTACAGATTATGTGCAGGACTTGCAGAAGTGATAGATCTAAATGCTCAGTTGTCTGGTCAAGATGCTGGAGGTACATGGGTAGAAACAACTGGAAGTACAGGATTTGATGATGCAAATGCAACATTCAATACTGATGGACAATCTGAAGGTACATATTCATTTGATTATATAATTGATAATAATGCACCTTGTCCTGATGTCCAGACAACAGTGACAGTGATCCTAGATCCTAACCCAACTGCTGATGCGGGAGATACTAAGATGTTGGATTGTGATGTTACATCAGCACAATTAGGAGATTCAGGGACAAGTACAGGAGATGATATCTCTTATAGTTGGGTTAATACTAATACTGGTACTGAAGTAGGAACGGATATTAATTTTACGGCAATGAATGAAGGAATTTATGAATTAACTGTAATAAACAGTGCTACTGGTTGTACTGATGTAGATCAAGTAGAAGTTATTACTTCTGATGATTTACCTCAGATGGATGTAAATCCTACGGATATATCATGTAATGGATTTGATGATGGAGGAGTAGAATTGATAAATCAGTTTGGTGGAGATGGTAGTTATACATATTCTCTTAATGGGGGAGCACCAGTAACGGATCCTTCAACATGGAATACATTGCCAGCTAATGATTATACAGTGACGATAATGGATGGAAATGGATGTATCCAAGAATATGAATTTTCAATTACAGAACCTGCAGCTATCTATGTTGATGCAGGAGCTGATATAGTTGGAGACTTGGGAGAAACATTTACATTATCGATTGACTATGATAGTACCTTAGTTACTAATATTGTATGGACAGATTTTGAAGATAATACTGATACGATCTGTCAAGGATTACAATGTGGAAGTATAGAAGTTACTCCATCACAGAATGTAACAACTTATTATGTACAAGTAACCAATGAAAACGGTTGTGAGGCACATGACGAAATTCAAATTCAATTAGAACAAATAGTGGATGTAGCATTCCCTAATATTATCTCTCCAAATGGAGATGGTGATAATGATGTGTTCTATATTAAGAGTGATGATGTAGAGTCGGTATTGAGTTTAAAAATATTTGATAGATGGGGAGAAAAGCTGTTTGATATAGAGAATGCGCCACCGAGAGACCCAAGTGTTGGTTGGGACGGAATGTTTAAAGAAACATTAGTTGTCTCAGGAGTGTATGTATTCTATACAGAGCTGTTGTTCATTGACGGTACTGTAAAAGAATTCTCAGGCGATATAACAGTGATAGATACTGAATAATAAAAAATGAAAGTTTGTTTTTTGTCAATTTGATAAGAAAGAGACAAAATGATAAGTATAAGTGGAGTCGTTAGTAAATGGCTCCACTTTTTTAATTCTAATTTTGTTTCTTTGACATTATTACTTGAATCTACCCAATTTATACGGAGCGTATTTGTAACTAGAACTACTATTTTGAAAATATTATTAGTACCGGACAAATTTAAAGGATCATTGACAGCTGAAGAGGTCTGTAAGGCATTGTCTATTGGAATTCTGCGCTACAATAAAACTATAGAAATAATAAATCACCCAATGTCAGATGGAGGGGAAGGATCTATTGATATATTGGCCTCAAGTTTAAAATTGTCGAAAGTAGAAACGGAGGTAATTGATAGTAAAGGTAGAGAAATATCAACATATTATTATGAAAATAAAAAGAGTGCATATATAGAATTATCGAAAGCATCGGGGCTTTTGTTAGTGCCGACAGATGAGCAAAATCCACGATATACAAGCACTTTTGGAACAGGACAGCAAATATTACATGCGATAAAAAAGGGGAATACGACAATCAACTTATTTATTGGAGGGAGCGCCACTAATGATGCTGGTATTGGTATTGCAGCTGCATTGGGATTTAAATTTTATGATGAAAAACAATTAACCCTTTTGCCAATAGGGGATAGCTTGGTCAAAATTGTAGATATTGACAGTAAAGATGTTAAAATAGATTTTTCAAAAATTACAATAAATTGTTTTACTGATGTAACAAATGTACTATTTGGTCCTAATGGAGCTGCTTACGGATTTGGAGCTCAAAAAGGTGCGTCTGCAGAAGATATTGAATATTTAGATATTGGACTACAAGAATTTGCAAATGTTGTCAATGATAAATTTTCAGTTGATATATCGGCAATAAGTGGAGGTGGAGCAGCAGGAGGTATTGGAGCCGGATTATTTGGACTGTGTAATGCGAATATAAAAAGTGGATGGCAGATGATATCGGAAAGTACAAATTTGGAGTATCATATTTTACAAAGTGATTTGATCATTAGCGGTGAGGGAAGATTAGATAATCAATCAATCAATGGAAAAGTGACTGGAGCTATTCTAAAATTGGCAAAAAAACACAATAAACCTGTGTTGTTAATAGTAGGAGATAGCATTGTAGATAACCTTAATCTTAAAATAGAGATTAAAACCATAATGTCAAGAAGTAAAGATATTGAGGATTCAATGCAAAATGCTAGTAGTTATCTATCGGAGATTATCAAAGATTATTTAACGGATATAAAATAGTTAACACATAAAATATAAGTCGCAATCTCTTAAATAGGGTTTGTGGACTTTTATATTGTATTTTTAGTTGATAAAAGCAAAAAACAAATGTCAGATTCCTCATTTCTTCAATATTTCAATAAAGATTATAATCACGCTATAGGTAAAATCTTATCGAATGAAGTAATCAGCAATCCTGATAAAGTTAAAGAATTGATGGCATGTTTTTTTAGTAAAGAAATTAGAATTTGCCAAAGAGCATCATGGGTAGTATCCAAGGTGGTTGATACAAGTCCTCTAATCATATACCCGTATTTGGAAAAAATGGTTGCCAACTTATCTAATCCAATGCACGATGCTGTTGTTCGCAATACTTTTCGAGTACTTCAGTATATTGATATTCCAGAAGAGTTTGAAGGTAGGGTATATGATATAAGTATTGAATATCTCCTTGATTTAAAACAAGCTATTGCTATTAGGGTGTTTGCAATGACAACTGCTGCTAATATAGTAATGATTCATCCTGAATTGGTTAATGAGCTTTCTATAATTATAGAAGAACATTTACCTCATGGAAGTTCAGGTTTTAGAGCCAGAGGAAAAAAAATATTGAAGCAAATCAGAAAAATACAAAAGTAAATGTTCTAAAAAATGAGTTGTTAGTTGGTTTATCTGCTTCTTCGGTCGATTTTAATCAATTAAAATGAACTCACAGGAATAATACATAGTTGAACTATGGGAAATGGTATGAGAAATTGTATCCTTACATTTTATTACATCAACTATAAAGTTAATATGAAATTATTCAATCGTTTTTTATTATTTGCAATAATAGCAATATCAATAACATTTGGAAGCTGTAAGACAACCAAAGATTTGTCAGGGAGTGAGCAATCTGGAATTAAATATAAAAAATTAGAAGATGCATTGTTATGGAAAATAGAAGGCAACAAATTAACAAAGCCATCATATCTATATGGTACAATCCATATAATAGATTCTAAAGATTTTTTCTATCCTAAGGGCACATTATCAGCAATCGACAATACAGACAAAATGATGTTTGAGATAGACATGAATGAGATGAATGATATGAGCAAAATGATGGGACTGATGTCAAAAGCCTTTATGTCTGAGGGACAAACATTAGAATCATTGCTATCTGAAGAAGATTATAAGTTAGTAGACAATCATTTTTCAAAAATTGGTTTGCCATTAACAATGCTTCAAAGAATCAAACCAATGTTTTTATCAGTATTCGCATCAGGTGATATGGATCCATCTGGGTTGCAATCAGGAAGTATGAAATCATACGAGATGGAATTTTTAGAAATTGCTAATGAGTCAAATAAGCCAACAGGTGGATTAGAAACTATCGAATTTCAAATGTCTGTATTTGATAGTATTCCATATAAAGCCCAAGCAAATATGCTTGTGGAGTCTATAAAGAATAGTGATGCAGGAAGCGATGAATTTGCAGAAATGATAAAAATGTACACTACGCAGCGTATCAATCAAATGATAACGGCAATAATGGATGAAGATCAAGACATATCAGAGTTTGAAGATATACTACTTACCAAAAGAAATGCAAAATGGATAAGTACAATGGAAGAATCAATGGCAACAACACCAACATTTTTTGCTGTTGGAGCAGCACATCTTGCGGGAGAAAACGGTGTAATTCATTTGTTGAGAAAAGTAGGATATAAATTGTCACCTGTTTCAAATAAGAAGTAAATTGGATATTAGCAATAGAAATATAATTTCAATCGGAGGGAAAACACCTCAATTTGCACTTAACTGCTGGATAGCTAACAATGCTACAATAACTGGTGATGTAGTTATCGGAAAGCAAAGTAGTGTCTGGTATCAAGTAGTAATAAGAGGTGATGTCAATAAGATCATTATTGGGGACAATGTCAATATTCAAGATGGTGCTATTGTGCATGGTAGTGATGGCAAAGGAGATACTATAATAGGTAATAATGTATCAATCGGTCATAGAGCAATAGTACATGGATGTATTATTCATGATGATGTATTGATAGGTATGGGAGCAATAGTACTTGATGATGTAGTAATAGAATCCAATGTAATAGTAGCGGCTGGAGCAGTAGTAACTGGAGGAAAAAGATTAGAATCGGGATATCTTTATGCAGGTGTTCCAGCAAAAAAGCTTAAAAAAATAGACGCCGAAAAAGCGGACTATTATATCAAAAAAACGGCTCAAGGTTATGTCGAAGCTTCAAAGTATTATAGAGAAAACACATAACTATGGAAAATAAATTAACAGCCATAATTATTGATGATATGGAATTGGCGAGGTTGTCATTAAAGGCAGACATCAATGATCACTGCCCTAACATAGAGGTAATAGGAGAGGCAGAAGGAGTCTTGTCAGCAGCAAAATTATTAAAAAACATAGTACCTGATATTTTATTTTTGGATATAGAAATGGAAGACGGGACAGGTTTTGATCTATTAGATATATTACCATCATCAATACAATCTGTAATATTTGTTACGGCAAGACAAGATTATGCGCTAAAAGCTTTTCAGTATTCTGCATTTGATTATTTGCTCAAACCCATCGATCCAGAATTGCTGATCAAAGCGGTAGGTAAAATATCTAATCAAAAACAGCAACGCAAAGCACAATTAGAAATATTAAAGGATGGTCTTGATAAATCAAAAACGCTAAATAAAATAGCATTGCATACTTCCGAAAAGATAGTTGTGATAGCAATTAAAGATATTATACGGATGGAAGCGATGACTAATTACACACAATTCTTTTTTGTAGACGGCACAAAACTTCTTATCACTAAAACATTAAAAGAATACGATAAAATGCTTGGTGAATCTGGTTTTGTCAGAGTCCATCAATCTCACCTTATTAATATGGATCAAGTCAAAGCATACGTCAAAACGGAGGGTGGTTATATTACAATGAAAGATGATAGTATGGTCCCAGTATCTATAAGAAAAAAACCATACGTAATGCGTCTATTAAAATAAAACCCATGAATACTAATCGTATAGAAACCCTTAAACAGTTTTTGGCAGAAGATCCAGAAGATAGCTTTATCATGTTTGCATTAGCTAAAGAATATGAAAAAATAGGAACACTAAAAGCAGCATTAGAAACTTACTTAGATCTAAAATCAATGGATGTCAATTATGTCGGGCTATATTATCACTTAGGTGCGCTACAAATCGAATTGGGCGACAAAGAATCCGCTTTAACAACTTATACTGAAGGAATTGAGATTGCCAAAAAGCAAGCTGATTTTCATGCTTTGTCAGAATTACACACAGTCAAGACGAACTTAGAAATCGAACTATAAATAAAATATACATAGTACTCTTTTAATTGGTAGATTCACAATATATTTACATTTGTAATGAATAGTGTAAGGGATCCCTTATTTAGCTATTTTGATAAATATTACCTAAAAAAGTATATATGAAATTATTAGTTTGTATAAGTAAAACACCTGAGACAACTGCAAAAATTACTTTTACCAATGATGACACACAGTTTAATTCTGATGGTGTACAATATATCATGAATCCTTATGATGAATGGTACTCGTTAGTAAGAGCATTAGAATTGAAAGAGGCAAATGAAGGTACAGTATCTTTATTGAGTGTAGGCCCAGCTGCTAATGATATTATAATCAGAAAAGGTCTTGCATTAGGTGCAGATGATGCTACAAGAATAGACACAGAGGCGCTCAGTGCATACTATACTGCTAGCCAAATAGCGAATCATATAAAAGATGAAGCTTATGACATTATCTTCTTTGGAAAGGAGACGATAGATTTTAATGGTTCTCAAGTGGGAGCTATGGTAGCAGAATTGCTTGATCTACCTTTTTTGTCTTATGTTAGTAATATGGAAGTTAATGGAAATACAGCAACTATTACTCGAGAAATAGAAGGTGGTGTTGAAGTATCAGAAGTTAATGGAGCGTTTGTATTATCCGCTGCTAAAGGATTGGCAGAACAAAGAATAGCTAATATGAGGGGAATAATGATGTCAAAAAGAAAACCACTTAATGTTGTTTCTCCTTCTGTCGTTGATAATCCAGTTGAAATTATAAAATATAGTAAGCCAGAAACTAAGTCTGGTGTAAAAATGATTGATGCTGAAAATATGGAAGAATTAGTAAGATTACTAAATGAAGAAGCGAAGGTAATCTAGATTAAAAATTAGTAAAGAACTTTTAAAAATAAAAATATGGCAGTATTAATATATGCAGAAGCACAAAGCAATACAATTAAAAAAACAGCTCAAGAATGTGTCTTCTATGGTAAAAAAGTAGCAGAAGTACTTGGCGTAGATTGTGTAGCACTTGTATTAGGAAATACAGATTCTGCTGGTGATCTTGGAATATATGGAGCAGATAAAGTAATACATATAAATAGTATTTCTGATTTTGATAGTAAAGCACATACAAATATAATATCTCAAGTTGCAAATAATGTAAATGCAAAAGTGGTAATTGTATCGCACACTGCAAATGGGAAATCTTTAGTAGGTAGATTGGCAATAAGATTAAATGCAGGATCTGTATCAAGTGTCAATAGTGTCCCAACTTATAATGGAAGCTACAAAGTAAAAAAATCTTTATTTTCGGGAAAAGCAATAGGGGAATACGAAGTAAAATCTGAAAAATTAATTTTGTCGCTCTCTGGTAATTCTTTTAAAATTCGAGAAATTGGTTCTCCTGTTACTGCTGAATCTATTGATATCAAAATACCTGAAGCATCGGTAAAAGTAATAGAGACAAAACGTGAAGAAGGATCAGTACCGTTACCAGAAGCAGAGTTAGTCGTGTCAGCTGGGAGAGGAATGAAAGGTCCTGAAAATTGGGGAATAATTGAAGAATTGGCTCAAGTATTAGGTGCAACTACAGCTTGCAGCAGGCCAGTAGCTGATATTGGATGGAGACCACACCATGAACACGTAGGGCAAACAGGTGTAGCTATAAAACCCAATCTTTATATAGCCGCAGGGATAAGTGGAGCAATACAACATTTGGCAGGAGTTAATAATTCTAAGGTTATCGTTGTGATTAATAAAGACCCAGAGGCACCATTTTTTAAAGCAGCTGACTATGGTGTGTTAGGTGACTTATTTGAAATAGTACCTAGATTGACGGAGGCGCTTAAAAAGTATAAAGCAACATTATAGTAGGTGTAATCAATATTATGCAACAATAAAATTGATATATTAAGAAAATGTTAATTTTTTATCTTGTATTCTTTTGATTTTTAAAAAAAAATAGCGATGTTTGTTTCTATAACATTGACAATTTAAGATGTAATTGGTTTATCGTGATAGCTGGGGGTAAAAACGCCTGTTTTTATCCCCACTTTATCGAATTTATTACAACTTTAAATAATATATAATCAGTTTTTTAGAATAAAATTGATGTAAGTCGTAATTGGTTTATCGTGATAGCTGGGGTCAGAAACGCCTGTTTCTAACCCCACTTTTTTTTATTTTCATTTTTAAACTTCATTTTTAAACTTCATTTTCATTATTATATTGATACTGGATCCTGCATTTCTTTCATGCACCCTTGTTACACAACTAAGTAAGTATTCTTGATGTTTATTATTTCACGTGCACAATATAGACATTATCTATATTGTCATAGATACTATTAATTTGTTTTATAGTTGATCTGTCTTTATCTTTGCTTCACATTAAAACTATAAAATAATAACATATGGAAAACGTAGAACAAACGGCTAATATTATGCCTCGAATAGGTGATCAAGCTCCAGATTTTGAAGCTGTGACGACTAAAGGAAAGATTAAATTTTCAAATTTTGCTAAGGACAATTGGATTGTATTATTCTCTCATCCAGCAGATTTTACTCCAGTTTGTACGACTGAGATGTCTGGATTTGCCGAGAGAAAAGATGAATTTACAGCACTTAATACAGAGCTTATCGGCCTAAGTATTGATAGTATTCACTCTCATTTAGCATGGGTTAATAATGTAAGAAACAACACAGGTGTATATTTAGATTTTCCAATAATAGCAGATATTGATATGAAAGTATCAAAGCTATATGGTATGCTACAGCCTAACGAAAGTGAAACTGCAGCAGTAAGAGCAGTGTTCTTTATTGATCCATCAAAAAAAATACGTTTAATAATGTATTACCCATTGAATGTAGGTAGAAATATGGATGAAATATTAAGAGCTTTAGATGCACTTCAAGTATCTGATGCTAATAAATGTGCAATGCCATTAAACTGGAAAAGAGGTGATAAAGTAATTATTCCTCCACCAAAAAATCTTGACGAAATGAATCAAAGAATCAATGATACTTCTTGTGAAAAAGTTGATTTCTATTTATGTAAAAGAGATTTATAAACTTATATTGAAACCAAGTATAGTTTAAAGGGACAGTCTAATATTTAGATTGTCTCTTTTTTGTTTTGAACTGGATATATTAAATAAAGAACAGTTAATATAATTACACAGGATTACATACACCCAAAAATCTTTCCTACATTGTGTTGATATAAAAAACTGATTAGCATGAAACTAGATGAACACAAAATTCATCTTTACTTAATAGTTGCCATTATTCTTGTTCATTTTATGGGGCTATTTGTAGATGTCATGGATATCGATGCTAGCCAATATGCTTCGATAGCACAGGAGATGGTTCAAGATGGACAATGGCTGCAATTATACCATAGGCAAATGCCATATTTGGACAAACCGCCATTGTTGTTTTGGTTATCCGCATTTAGTTTCAAGATTTTTGGGGTATCTAATTTTGCTTACAAATTTCCATCTTTTCTATTTGCTTTATTGACGATTTTTTCGACATACAAATTAACTAAGTATTATTACGGAAATAGGGCAGGTCTGATAGCAGCTATTATTATTGGTTCAGTACAAGGATTATATTCTATAACATTAGATGTAAGGACTGACTCTATTTTAATAGGTTCGGTGACTTTTGCAATTTGGCAATTGTCTCAATACATTGAAAAACAAAATTATAAAAACTTATTTTTAGGTTCTATAGGTATAGCATTGGCAATGCTTGCTAAAGGACCAATAGGAATAATGGTTCCGTTTTTAGCTATTGGAGGTGATGTATTGATGAATAGACAATGGAAAGTCATATTTAAATGGCAGTGGATTATTGGACTTGGAACAATAGCATTAATATTATCACCAATGACCTATGGTCTCTATACCCAATTTGATAGCCATCCAGAAATTTTTGTAAATGGTAAAACTGGGGTCAGTGGAGTATATTTTTATTTTTGGGAACAGAGCTTTGGAAGATTAACAGGAGAAAATGTATGGTCTAATAATGCTGGTCCATTTTTCTTTATTCATACATTATTATGGGCATTCCTACCTTGGACATTAATCTTAATCCCTGCATTAGTTGATCGTCTAAGGAATTACAGAAAAAAGTCTAAATATTCAGAGTATATAAGTATTTTCGGATTCTTACTGCCTTTTATTGCATTTTCGATATCAAAGTACAAATTACCACATTATATTTTTGTGGTATTTCCATTGGCAGCAATGCTATTAGCAGCGTATATTGATAAAATAAAAAAGACTAATTTTATTCTAAAATATGGGCAATTTGCAATTTTGGGTTTATTATGGATTATTGCTTTTGTGCTTTTATTCTACGTATTTACTCCAGTTAGTCTGTTTGTAGCATCAGTAAGTATTGCATTGCTTGGTTTAGTTATATGGATAATTATTAGATTAAAAAACTTCAAAGCTGTTGTTTTTGCAACAGCAATAACAGCTATTGGAATCAATCTTATTCTCAATGGTCATACGTATCCAAGTCTTTTGACCTATCAAAGTACATCGATTGTTGGTAAATGGCTTAAAGATCACCCAAAAGAAAAGATACATTTTACTTGCTTTAAAAAGCATATGCATGCGATAGATTTTCAAGGAGGGAAAACATTTTCATTTAAAAGTTCGATATCTGAACTCACATTTAACGATAAGTACTTATACACTGATGATATTGGTTTGCTGGAATTAGAAAATGGAAATATATCATACAAAATCATTCAAGCTTACGAGGATTTTGCTGTGACCAGGCTCAATATAAAATTTCTTAATCCTAAGAGCCGTAAAGAAAATATACGGAATAGGTATTTAATAGAAATTAATCATTCCAAAATGGCTCAATAATATAATTTTGAATCATCTGATCACTGCAACAGGCATGTTACCATTAAAATTTCCAGTCAATATTGGACTTTGTTTATTAGCTGTATAGTTTCTTACATTGCTGTAGATGTAACCATACAATTCTGTAAGCGTAACTACTTTGTTTTGATTACTATCTGCGGCACCTTTAAGTCCATTCATCAAATAATGACTAAAAACTCCTTGGCGCAACCCCGAATATTCTAAAGAGACTTCGCTAGCTGCTGAAGACAATAATAATGCTGTACCACCATTGTCCAAATCTTCTAATATATTATAGTAAGATTCCAATGCTGGTGCATAATCTATTCCTTTATTATTAACAATACTTCCAGAATGACATGCATCTGCGATTGCTAATTTGTATTTGGCATCTGATTTTTGAAGTACATTCATAATATCATTATAAGGCAATTGATTCTTATAACCATCAAAATCACTAGGTACAAAAGCGCCATCAAATCCATGACCAGATAAGTATAGTAGTACTACATCATTAGCATCTGCTTTTGAGAATAACTGTTCCATCGACATCAGTATATTATTCTTAGTGGCTACATCGTCAATAAGTACTTTGATATTATCATTGGGTATTGCTCCTCCTTCTGGGCTCTTGAGAAATGCATATACTTGATAAGCATCATCGTCAGTATATTTAAGAGAAGACAAATGCTGATAACTTGCTACACCTACTACCAATGCATACACATTTACTTCTTCTGAAAATTTGGGTTTATTAGAATTGATCTTAGGAACATAGTTAATATCCTCTAGTAATTGTTCTTTTGGATTGCCATAATCCCAGATAGCGGCATACTTTTTACCTGAAGAAAATGTCATTACTCCTTTTCCATGAGGAGCATGCAATGCCCAACTTCCTTCATAAAGATCTCCATTGAAATATTCACATCTTCCTTCTCCTTTAGGTGATCCATTCATAAATTGACCTAAGTATCTAGACCCATCAGAATAATTGTATACCCCTAATTCGTTATGACAATTTTTCATTGTACAATCTTTAGTAATATTAGCAAATCCTATTGGTGCTCCTTCATTATTATTGATTGTGGTATTGGTATAACTATTGTTATTATTTTCACTTTTATTATCTACAAATGTTGTATTGTTTGTATTAGATTCTTGTCTAATTTTACCATTGATCCACGAGCCAATAGAATACTGACCATTAGCATAGGTATATTTTCCTCGGCCTTGAAACTGTCCATTTACAAATTCACCGATATAATAATCTCCATTAGTAAAAGTCATTTTACCTTTTCCTTCGATTCTCCCATTCACAAATTCTCCACGATATCTATCTCCCGATTTAGATTTCCATTTTCCTTTTCCAGTTAGATTATTATTTTTAAAATTTCCTTCATATCTATCTCCAGAATGAGATATTAGTACACCTTTTCCATTTTTACAATTTCCCTTTATACATCCAGCACTTGCATTGATTGAGAACCCGAAAAAGAATAGTAAAATAATTGTTGGTAGCTTCATAATGATATATTTTCGACATTTTTGGAATTATCACAATTATATTGTCACACGTTAAATGTAATTTTTTATAATCAGTGATATTTAAATCTTAAATGTATAATATATCAATAGGCTAAATATTTTTATGAATAATATGATTGGGTTAATAACTGTTTATTGTTCGTTATTATTGTGTTTTTGAAAAATTTAAGTTTTTAAGGAACGACTTTATAGCTTATTTTTGCAGCTTGATTTGTAGAATTATACAGTTAACTTATATTATGTAATTCCATAAATAAGATGAAAATAATTATCGGACTAATGTCACATCTCCTTTCTTAATTTTAACTTCGTCATTTTGATTTAAGTATTGTATAAGATAGACATATACTCCAGGAGGGCAATTTTTATTATTAAATTTTCCATCCCAACCTATACTATTTTCTGTGAGTAAGTAACCAGTAGTCTGGTACACTTTATTACCCCACCTGTCAAAAACTGTTGAAGATAGCACCATTGTTTCTTGCCTATTTGTTTGGAAGATAAACTGATCATTCATTCCATCATTATTTGGAGAAAAAATATTAGGTATATGTATATCTGTTTCTATGGTAAGATTGATGGCTATACAATCACTTATTTGACAAAAGTCGCCATAATAACCGTACACACATAATGCTCCATTATAGTCAGGTGAAATAGAAACAGATTCACAATCTACACATATTGTATCCATGTCATATACCCAGATATATTGAATATTATCAATAGTAATATCGGTATCAATGCTAAAATTTTCTGATTCGCCAAGCAATATGTTTTCATTTCCAATTATTGATATAGTAGGATCCATTATTTCAATAATTGGTGAAGAATAGACTTCAGAAACAACACAATTATTGAGGTTAGAAACTTCGATCGTATATTCTGATCCTTGGTCTATTTGTATTCCAATATTATTAGTGATTACTGTTCCATTGAGCGTTGTTACATTATCAGAATCAGTCATAATGTCCATGCTTAAACCTCCATCTTCTTGACAAAGAGGAAAATTGATCTGATAATCAAAACTTGGAGTATCAAATATATATATTGTTGTATCCATTGTAAACATACAATCTCCAATTATATAAGAATATGATATTGGAAATTGTCCAGATCCTGAAGCAGAAACATCAAAAATTGTATCATTAATTATCATTGGTGATGACCAAGTTCCTATACCAGAATTATCTCCAATAATATTAACTTCTAATACTATGTTGTCAGTATTGGATGATAAGCATACACTATCTATACTAATATACTGTAACTCTACAGTTGGACAAGGAAGAGAAGAACACAAAGATGATGAATAAACACCTCCACAAACATCATCCGCATTAAAAAGCAACTCTATACTTACCATTTCTGAAGACGTAAGACCATTTATAACTATTGAAGTATCATTTGTCGTAGTATAGGATTGACCACTAACTACATTGATTTGGACAGCATCAATACCTGTACTATCCCAACTAAATACTACAGAACCTGCATTGCTTGTACAGTTAATAATTGGAGGATCTATAGGCATAAATATTGATAATGGATGAATAGTTGTATCGGAGAGACATCCGTTTTCTTCTATTACTAGTTGTATATTATACATTCCCTCAGCTATAAAACTTAATTGAAAAGGTCCAGCACTATTTATATCTGCCCCATTTACAATAGTGCCGCCATTAAAATTCCAAAAAAAGTTACTACTTGGCAATTGTCCATTAGTACCATTATATGTAACTGTTACGATGCTATCAATACAGTTTTCGGCACTTACCGTAAATATAGACTCAGGAGACAAATTAACAATAACTTCTGCACAAATAGAATCACTAATACCACAACCATTGACAGCATGAACACAAAATTCAAAATCTTGCCCACTGGTAATATCTACAAAAATAGTATCTGAAGAACTTCCAGTCAAAAATGGTAGATTGGGTGATACAGTCCAGATATAATCCTCGCCTAAATTTTGAGTAGCAACATATATTTGAGCGGTGTTCAATGTCTGACATATCTCGATAGGAGAAAATGTAATTGTTGGAGTTTCTGGAGAAAGATTATCTACATCGACCATAAATGGACCAAAGGTTTGAGCACAAGAAGTACCATCTTTAGTGATAGTTATTTTGACGGAATAAGAACCGATCCCTCCTACCATAAGCACAGAATCAATACCATCAGAATCCAAGACTATATCTCCATTTTCATCATACCATTCATATTCAATATTTTCGTAGTCTGATGGTAGTATATTAATAATATTATAACCCAACTCTACCATTCCATCATCACAATTTCCAATTTCTGTAGTGCCAAAAAGGTCGATGGCATGCACCGTAATACTTATCAAACTATCGCACCCACTTGAAGCGGCACCGTCCAATGTTAGGTTTTTTGTGTCACCAGGTGCGTTAAAAATTATACCATTTATTGTTTTGGGAAAATCGGTTAAACAAAAGTAATAATCTACTTCTACTCTAGGAGAGATTGGTATTTCTATTACATTTACAATTTGCAGATATTCGCAGCCATTGACATTGACCAGATTAGTATCTAAGCCTGGACCATGTATAAGTGAAGTACCTAACCAACCCGGTACTCCGTCTCCATTGGGGTCTTCTGTAAGTATAGTTGGAGTACCGCCAATAGGTGTATTGAGACATCCATCTCCTGGAGAAATCAACATAATCGGAAAACATTCTTGGCAAATCGTAATATCACTAAAATATTCGTCAGAAAGTGCTTGTACATAGACTTCAAAAGTATCAGTCGTAGATGCGTCACAAAAATTGTATGCGTATACATAAATTTCAAATCTGCCAGTATCACTAAATGTAAATGTTACAGAATTAGTATCAATCACTGGGTGAGACCCCGAAGGATAATCTGTAGTGCTTGGAAAAATAGTCCAATCAAAATTTACATCAAAGTCTAAGTCATCAAGAGTAAATGTAATATCAATGTTTTGACAAAGTGTGTCGTTTTCAATATCAATATTCAAATCATTTGAAATTGTTGTTATTTCTTGCATTTCAAAAGCTTGATCCCCTGCATTTACAACAACAGTGTAATCGCACACACTACCACCACAACCATCTACAAAAAGATAATAAGTTTGACCAATTACAAAATCATTACTAAACAAATTGACTGTTTCTGCTACCATATCAAGACAACCATCTGTAGCACAAACTATACTATTTTGCCAAGAACAATCTTGATAAATTCCCGCTTGAATACCTATTGTGGTTTGGTTACCGTTGTCGTCTAATGGTAATGTACAATTAGAAGGAATGATAGAAATGTCAATTATTTCACTACCAGCAGTAAATGCAAACCACGACAAATTATTAGGAATACCACCATCACAAAGTGGGTCTGGTTGAGGCATCATTAAAGTGTCAGGTAACGTTCCCATAAATCCATCCAAACAATCAAGTGAACATATAATAGGAGCTGGACTGTCAGGGTGATCAGTACTACAAAACAATCCTGGTGATGGAACCGGATCATTACATTGCGAATGACCAATAGTATAAATACTAATACTAACAATAAAAAGAAGTATAAACTTGTAATAGTTTCTCAAAATTGATTTTCAATGTTAAAATATGTTTTTTATAGAACGAAGAGCAAATTTAAAATTATTGTGTTGAAATTCATGTATTTAGTTATTAAAAAAAATCATAAATTGTAATAGATGGAATTTCAATGGTATAGTAGAGATAATTAAACGGTGTTATGTTTTAAAAATTATTTTTTATTAAAGGAATAACATTAGGTGTTCTTTTATTTTGACATTAGATTTGTAGATCATAATTACTACATTTTTTCAACACTTAGATAGTAAGTAAACCACAATATTATATAACTCGTAAGTTTTTCATTACTTTAGTGATATGTTTAGAATCACTTTATTAGTAATTTGTTTTTTTGCGTATCTTGTAGATGGTGAAACACAACGTGTAACAGTGTCTAAAGAAATGAAAATAAGAAATGACAAAGCTTATGATATTCTTGGAAAAATAGAGAATAATATATTAATATACAGAGACTTAGGCAAAGAGAGAATTGTAGAAGTATTTGATGGAGAGTTGGAGTTTTTGTTTCGAAAAGAGCTACAGCTTAAAGAAAATCGACTTGACATATACACGATTATTCCACAGGACACATCATTTACCATACTATATGGCTATAGAAAAAAGAAGCTGTATTATTTGCGAGCACTAAAATATGATCAAAATGTAAACCTAATAGACAGCACCACACTGCTAAATGGAATTGCGGATTTTAAAATCAAGTTTTTTAAATTTAAAGTATCTCAGGATAGATCCAAAACGCTATTATTTGCTGGTAGGAAGGATAATTTGTTTTACACTTATGTAATAGATAATAATACCTTGGATCTTTTATGGACTAAAGAATCAAAAATTTACGATTTAGATGTTCGAAAGGATTTTAAAAAAGTCTGTATTTCCAACAAGGGAAAAGTTTTTACACTTTTTGATGTTGATAATATATATAGAGACAGGGACAATCACCATTTGGTATTATATGGATTAGACAAGAAAGAAGGATTTTTTGAGCAAAAATTTTTCTTTGATAATAAGATAACCATCGATCTTGAAATGGATATTGATAATCAAAATCAAAGACTAATTCTTGGGGGATTACTATCAGAAGAAAGTGAAAAAGACGCAACAAGTTTTTTTTATGTGACCATACCATTTAGCCAATTAGAAGATGAGATGACTATAGAGTCCAAGGAGTTTGAAATTTCATTTTTGGAAAATCTGTATGGTAAAAAACTTAGTAAGAAAAAACGATTAAATAATTTTATTACTAAAGATATTGTACTACGTGGCGATGGAGGTTTTTTGTTGATTGCTGAAATGAATAAAGAATATTATAGAAGATCAGCATTTAATGGGCGCACAAGAATGTCAGGTAATCAATCAGGTGGAAGAGGGTGGCTGGATATTTACAACGAGGATTTGATCGTTTTTTCTTTTAATCCAAATGGGACGGAATATTGGAAAAAAGTATTGTATAAAAAACAATTTTCTCAAGATGATGATGGTGTATTTAGTTCTTATTTTTTATTCAAAACACCTAGTAGATTAAGATTGATCTATAATGATGAAATAAAAAGAAATAACACAGTTAGTGAATATGTTATAGATCCTATGGGGAATACGGAAAGAAATAGCCTTCTCAATACGGACTATCAAAACCTTAAACTTAGATTTAGAGATGGTGTTCAGATTTCCTCTTCTGCATTTTTGGTGCCAAGTGAGAGAAACTTTAAGCTTAGCTTGGTAAAAATAGAATACTAATTCTGTAGTCTCAAAAGGATGTTGCTTGATGAATGATATAATAAAGACAGGAGATTTTAATTTTTATGTAACCACACCTTGACAATCCACAATATTATATTTAACTTTATAGTTCGATTAATGATATTATACACTAACTGTAGATATAGTAACGATTGGGAAACTATCGTAGCATAACTTTGTTAACATGAAGAGATTGTAATAAGAAGAAATATGAGCAATAGCAATGTAAATTACAATAAGCTGATAAATAAATTAGATCAGTTTATCCGAAAATTTTATATAAATAAATTGATAAGAGGTAGTCTGTATACCTTAGGGTTAGTGTTGGCATTGTTTTTAGTGTTTAACATAATGGAATACAATTTTTATTTTAGTACAGGAATTCGAAAAATACTTTTTGGCTCATTTATTATTACATCTTTAAGTGCGTTGGTTTATTGGGTGATTTTCCCGCTCACCAAATATTTTAGATTAGGAAAGACAATATCTCATCATCAGGCAGCTAATATTATAGGGAATCATTTTCAAGGTGTTGAAGATAAACTGGTAAACATATTACAACTAAAAGAACAAAAATCAAATGCTTCAAATATTGCACTTTTGGAAGCAAGTATTGAGCAAAAAACAGAGTCAATAAAATTAGTGCCATTTAAAACTGCAATCGACCTTGCAAATAATAGAAAATATCTCAAATACGCACTTCCTCCTTTATTAGCTTTTTTAGTGATTTTATTTGCTGCACCTAGTATAATAAAAGAAGGTACGCATAGACTTATCAATAATTCTACAGAATTTGAGAAAGAAGCACCATACAAGTTTTTATTATCGGAAGACAATCCAACTATTATTCAATATGATAATTACAAGGTAAATGTAAAGATAGAAGGAAAGATATTGCCTAATGAAGTATTTATTGAAGTTGATAATTTTCAATATAGATTACAAAAAGAAGATGCTGAAACCTATAGTTATACATTAAGGAATGTCCAAAAAGATACTCCTTTTAGAGTATTTTCAGGCTCTGTTACATCAGAGACTAAAACACTAAAAGTATTAGCAAAACCTAATCTTTCAAATTTTAAAGTCAGTCTTAACTATCCTAAATATACTGGCAGAAAAAATGAAGTACTAAATAACCTTGGTGATTTGGTATTGCCAGAAGGGACTTATGTAAGATGGAATTTTAACACATTAAATACGGAGCGTGTAGAAATAAAATTTGGATCAAAATCAGACCGACATATAGCAGAGCAAAAAGGTGAAAATGATTTTTCATTTAAGAAAAGGATAAGAAATAATGATCTTTACAAAGTTTACATTTCGAATAAAAATGTAATTAACGGAGATTCAGTTGGATACGCTCTTAATGTTATCAAGGATCAATACCCAAGTATCTCGGTTGAATCATTTGGTGATAGCCTCGAAAAGTCTATTGTGTTTTTTGTGGGTAGAGCAAGTGATGATTATGGGCTAAATAGCCTTACATTTAATTATAATATTACTTCTGATAAAGGTTCTCGTAAGCCATTACAAACAATAAAGTTATCAGATCCAACATCGAGAGAAGCACAATATGAGTACACCTTTGATATAGAAGAGTTAAATCTGGAGGCAGGTGAAAATGTAACTTACTATTTTGAAGTGAAAGATAATGACGGTGTAAATGGTAGTAAATCTGCCAAAACGGGTATCATGAGCTTTGCCAAACCTAGTATCGAAGATCTAAAAGAGCAAGAAGAGCAAAACGAAGAAGATATCAAAGACAATCTCAAAGAGTCATTAAAAGATATGAAAAAGCTTCAAGAGAACTATCGTAAAATGAGAGAAAAACTCTTGCAGAAAAAAGAATTAGATTGGAAGGATAAAAAGGAATTAGAAAAGTTACTTGAAGAGCAAAAGAAAATCCAAGAAAAATTGGAAAAGGCGAAGGAGAAGTTTGAAGAGAACCTGAAGAATCAAGATGAGATCAAAAAACAAGATGAAAAAATAGAAGAAAAGCAAGAAAGACTCGAAGAATTGTTTGAAGAAGCAAAGGATCCTAAAACTCAGGAATTGATGGATAAAATCCAAGAATTGATGCAGGAATTGAAGAAAGAACAAGCAATAGAGATGATGGAGCAGATGGAAATGAACAATGAGACTCAAGAAAAAGAGATGGATCGACTGATGGAATTGTACAAACAGTTGGAGCTTGAAAAAGAAGTAAAAGAGAAAATTGAAGCGTTAGAAAAATTAGCAGAAGAACAAGAAAAACTTGCTGAAAAAACCGAAAAAGAAGAAAACCCAAGCGAAGAATTAAAAAAAGAACAAGAAAAACTCAATGAAAAATTTGAAGAGTTAAAAGAAGAAATTGAAGAATTAGAAGAAAAGAATGAAGAGCTAGAGCAACCCAAGGATCTCGGAGATGAAAATGAAGAGAAAATGGAGGATATCCAAGAGGATATGGAGGATGCTAGTGACAAAATGGAACAGAAGGATAGTAAGAGTGCTTCAGGGGCACAAAAGGACGCTGCTAAAAAAATGAAAGATATGGCAGGGAGTTTGCAAGAGAGTATGGAAGGAGGTGACCAAGAACAACAATCAGAAGACATAAAGATGATCAGACAATTGTTAGAAAATCTTGTCAACTTATCATTTGATCAAGAAGACTTAATTTCAGAATTTAGCCAGACTAAGCGCAAAGCACCAAAATATGTAGACCTTGTACAAATACAATTTAAATTAAAAGATGATTTTAAATTAGTAGAAGATAGTCTCACTGCTTTAGCGAATAGGAACGATAAGGTACAAAGTTTTGTTTTAGAAAAAGTAGCAGAGGTAAAACTTAATATGAATAAAAGTCTTACCCATCTTGAAGAAAGAAAAACTTCTCAAGCAGCTGACAACCAAAGGCGAACAATGAAAAACGTCAATGACTTAGCACTTATGCTTAGTGAATCAATGGAAGAAATGCAAAAAGACGCAGGGGCAAGTATGCCTGGATCACAAATGTGTAATAAACCAGGAGGAAAAGGACCAGGAAAAGCGGGAAAGGTTCCAGGAGATAAAATAAGTAAAGGAAGTGAGGGGATGGAAAAGATGATGCAAGGAATGCAAGAAAAAATGGGAAAAGGACAAAAACCTTCTTCCAAAGATTTTGCCCAAGCAGCAGCTCGACAAGCAGCGATGAGAAAAGCATTAAAAGAAATGCAAAAAGAGGCCAAGGAACAAGGAAGAGGTACAAAAGAGCTGGAAGGAATAATAGATCAAATGAATAAAATCGAGACCGATTTAGTAAATAAACGTCTCGATAGTGAAATGCTGAAACGTCAGCAAGATATCACGACAAGATTATTGGAAGCTGAAAAAGCAGAAAGACAAAGAGAATATGATAACAAACGCAAGGCAGAAGTCGCATCGGAGAAAAAAAGAGAAATGCCGCCTTCTCTCAAAGAGTATATCAAAAAGAGAGAAGCCGAGTTAGAAATGTACAAAACCGTATCACCAGCATTGCGTCCGTATTATAAATATCTTGTAGATGAATATTACAAAGCTCTAAAAGCTAAGTAAATTCTTCATTTTAAAATTTTCCTACCTTCATATTTTATAACAATAATGAAATGAGTAGTATAATGTTAATCATTAAATCCAACCCAAACAATATTTTTCAAGTAGAAACCTATTTGAAAAATGTGCAAACCGATTGGCAAATTGATGAAAATCGATTTCCTGACATTTTGATAAGTATAACAGAAGCTGTAAATAATGCCATATTACATGGGAATAATGCAGACGAAAGCAAACAAGTTAAAATCATTATGGAGGAAAAATCATCAGGAGTAGCCGTATCTGTATCAGACGAAGGAAAAGGCTTTGATCCAGACAAAGTACCCGACCCAACATCGCCGTGCAATATAGATTGCTGTGGTGGAAGAGGTGTCTTTATTATGTCTCGATTGACGGACAAATTGTCATTTGAAAACAATGGTAGTACTGTCCGAATGTTTTTTAAACTTAATTGATACAACAGTACAAAAAACCATAAAAGCCTCAGTTATACTGAGGCTTTTTTTATATTTCAAAACAAAGAATTTTTATGCCAGTATTATTTCATCATGAAGACGTTGAATACACTATCCCAGATAACCAAAAATTAGAAAAATGGCTTATTGATATTGCTATTGCTGAGAACAAAGAAATATTAAATATCAACTATATTTTTTGTAGTGACGAATACTTACTCAATATCAATAAAGAATACCTCGATCATGATTTTTATACAGATATTATCACATTTCCATACAAAGAAGGAAAACAAATAGAAAGCGATATATTTATCAGCATAGATAGAGTAATAGAAAACGCAAAAACTTACAAAACTGCTATAGAACACGAATTACTTAGAGTAATAGCACATGGTTTGCTACATCTATTAGGATATGGGGATAAATCAGAAGAGGAGAGCTTAAAAATGAGTGCCATGGAAGAACAATGTATAGCAAAATTTTAGATAAACCCTATTGGTATTATGTGTCAGATTCATTCACTTTCAATTCAATTGTTGAGTATTATTGATTAAGAAAATCATTCAAAATGATTATCACTTATATTTTTAAAGTCTAATTAAGGTGAATAAAATATTTTATCTTCATCAATTGAATCATTTTTTTTAGTTCGTAGCCCAAGGATAGTTGGTTACATTTCTATTAACTGGTCTTTGTTTATCATTTCTGCCTTAAATTCAATATGTGGGTTGTCAACATGGCAAATAGAATATTATACTTCATAAGTATCTTCTTTTAACAAACAAGTTAAGTGGTTAAAATGGTTTTTCATATGCATCATGTTGATTTGGTGTTATTTTTTGATATGCATATTACAATACATTATTATCTATGATTTCTTGTACTATTTCAGGATTAAGTAGTGTCGATGTGTCTCCCAAATTACTAGTATCATTACTTGCAATTTTTCTTAATATTCTACGCATGATCTTACCTGATCGAGTTTTTGGCAATCCATTTGTAAATTGAATTTTATCTAACTTCGCAATTGGTCCAATATGCTCTGTAATCATTTGGTTGATTTCTTTTCTAAGATTATCATGTCTTCTACCTTCTCCACTTTCTTTTAGTGTTACATATCCATATAGGGCATTTCCTTTTACATCGTGAGGAAATCCGACAATTGCACTTTCTGCTACTGCAGGATGCTCATTTATCGCATCTTCTATAGGAGCAGTACCAAGATTATGACCAGATACAATAATTACGTCATCTACTCTTCCTGTAATACGATAGTAACCAACGGCATCACGTAATGCTCCATCTCCTGTAAAGTATTTGTCAGCATAAGCCGAAAAATAAGTGTCCTTGTATCGTTGATGATTACCCCAAATAGTTCTTGCTATTGATGGCCAAGGAAATTTGATACACAATCTACCTTCGACTTGATTTCCTTTCATCTCCTCTCCTTTTTCATCGATTAGACATGGTTGTATGCCGGGCAATGGTAATGTGGCATAGGTAGGTATTGTAGGTGTTACATATGGAATTGGAGATATCATTACTCCACCCGTTTCTGTTTGCCACCAAGAATCAATAATTGGACTTTTCTTCTTGCCAACATTATCATTATACCAATGCCATGCTTCTTCATTTATTGGTTCTCCGACTGAGCCAAGTACCTTGAGTGACGACAAATCGTGATTGTTTACAAATTCTAAACTCTGTTTTGCAATAGCTCTAATTGCAGTTGGTGCTGTATAAAATTGATTTACCTTATGCTTTTCTATAATTTCCCAAAATCTACCAAAATCTGGATAAGAAGGCACTCCTTCAAACATTACAGTAGTTGCTCCATTTGCCAAAGGGCCATAGACAATATAGCTATGCCCGGTTATCCAACCAATATCAGCGGTACACCAAAAAACATCATCGCTTTTATAATTAAATACATTCTTGAATGTATATGCAGTATATACCATATAGCCTGCAGTTGTATGTACCATGCCTTTTGGCTTTCCAGTAGACCCAGAAGTGTAAAGAATAAATAATGGATCTTCTGCATCCATAATCTCTGGCATACAATCTACTGATGCAGTATCCAACAATGGCTGTAACCATAAGTCACGACCATCTTTCATATTTATATCTGTATTTATTCTCTTTACAACCAATACCGATTTTACATTTGGACATTCTTCCATAGCTTCATCTACAATGCCTTTTAGATCTATAGTTTTACTTCCACGGTAAGAACCATCACTTGTAATCACAAGTTTACAATCAGAATCATTTATTCTTGTTGATAATGCAGTTGCAGAAAAACCAGCAAATACTACTGAATGAATAGCTCCTATACGAGCACAAGCCAATAACGATATTGCCAACTCTGGTATCATAGGTAAATATATACATACTCTATCTCCTTTATTAATGCCTTGACCTTTGAGTACATTTGCCAATTGATTTACTCGTTTATGCAATTGGCTAAAAGTGATATGTTGAGCTGCCTCGTTTGGATCGTTTGGTTCAAATAAAATTGCCGTTTTATTTCCTTTGGTTCTTAGGTGTCTATCAATACAGTTTTCAGTAATATTCAATTTTGCACCATCAAACCATTTTATTTCTGGCTTTTTAAAATCCCATTCTAAGACCTTGTCCCATTTTTTGTGCCAACTAAAATGCTCTTCAGCAATCTCTCCCCAAAAAACTTCTGGTTCTCTAACTGATTTACGATATACTTTGTAATATTCTTCTAAATGCTTGATATGGTAATTACTCATTTCTTATTAGTTTTATAGTTGCTGTGTTTTTAAAAATTGATATAAATCAACTTTGATGTGCCAAACTAATTAAATGAATGTTTGAAACCAATTTTTTCGGTATTTTTATAATATGTAATTTAATTGTTATTTTTAATAAAGTGTGGTGTTCCTTTTCCTTTGTTTAAAAAATCTGCTAAACTATTTAAAAAGTAATCCCAACCACCTTCACATGCATTATAACATTCAAATTCAGGAATTAATCCTTGGTGCGTAAAATTAATTTTACTACCATTTTTATTTTTTTCTATTTCCCACTTTATAGTAGTGCCAACCCATTCATTTTTTCGAGACAAACCCTTAATGTCAATATTGGCTTGTTCTACTTTCCAATGAATAACTTGATTTAATATCACTTTTGTTAGTTTCATTGTTTTGAAAGTATTCTCCCCAAATTTGACGGATAGTTTATCTCCTGTTTTTTTAGTTTTATTTGAATATACAGTCCACCATTTGTCAATTTCTACAGTTATGGCTTTGAATACTAATGTTGGTTTTGCATTAACGAGAAGCACTTTTGAATAACTTATTTTATTTTTCATTTAATGATATTAGTTTTGTTTTTATATTCTCCTAAGTTCGTTAATTGATTTTTACCAATATAATACCAAAATACAATAGTATATTATTAATACAACTAATAGTTTGATATTTTATGAGTAGTTTCTATTTAAATTTCAACTCAGTTGGGATGTCATCTTGCTATAGCTACACTAACCATTATGCAATATTAAATATGACGTATTTTGAGTTTTCTATAAAGTCAAAAATAAATACTACTTTTGCAAAACATTAGAAACATATAAAAATATTTAATATGAGTTTACTAACTATTGGAACTGTAGCATTTGATAATATTGAGACACCATTTGGAAAAGCAGAAATGGCTATTGGAGGAGCATGCACTTACGCGAGTTATGCAGCATCGTATTTTACTGACAACATAAGATTATGTTCGATTGTAGGTGCTGATTTTCCGCAGAAAGAAATTACTGCTTTAGAAAACAGAGGCGTTGATATGGCAGGGTTACAAGTAAAACAAGATGGAAAAACATTCTTTTGGGCAGGAAAGTATCATGAGAATATGAATCAAAGAGACACATTAGCAACAGATCTCAATGTGTTAGATGATTTTAATCCTACACTTCCTGAAAAATATAAAGATAGTAAGTATATCCTTCTTGGTAACTTGACTCCAGAAATTCAACTTCAAGTATTAAATCAGTTAGATGGTTCTCAAAAATTAATTGCCTTAGATACAATGGACTTTTGGATGGATATTGCTTTAGATAGTTTGTTGGAAGCGATAGCAAAGGTTGATCTAATAACTATTAATGACGAAGAGGCAAGACAATTATCTGGCGAATACTCATTGGTAAATGCTGCTGCCAAAATTCATAAAATGGGGCCTAAATATGTAATTATTAAAAAAGGAGAGCACGGAGCTTTACTTTTTCATGATGGAAATATGTTTGCAGCTCCTGCCTTACCTTTGGCACAAGTTTTTGATCCTACTGGTGCTGGAGATACTTTTGCAGGTGGTTTTATTGGTTATTTAGCTCATACTAATGATTTATCATTTGATAATATGAAGCGTGCTATCATTTATGGTTCTTGTATGGCTTCTTTTTGTGTAGAAGAATTTAGTATCGAAAAACTAAGAAACCTATCTAATGAAGAAATAAATGCAAGAATGCAAACGTTTAAATCGCTCACACATTTTGACTTATAATTGAAATCTTGCTTAATATTAGTAATTTTTCAATTTTGGATTAGTTTTTGATACATATTACAATAATACTTAATGTGTATTTAAAATAAATATTACCAGATGAAAACTACAAATTTATACTTTGCGCAGATATTCTTTGTTTTAGCAGTGATGTTATCTGTGGGCTGTAAGTCCAAAAAGCAAGTAACAAGAACAAATGATAGAATTACAAAAGTAAATACATTTGCTTTTGATTTTTTGGAATCACCTACTCTTATACCAATATTAGACAGAGCTATTGATGAAGATAAATTAATCTTTGTTGATATATATACATCATGGTGTTTACCTTGTAAAATGATGGATAAAGATGTATTTTCTCACCAAGAAACTGCGAATGTGATAAACAAGGATTTTATCAGTTATAAAGTAAATGGTGAAAAACTAAATGGGCCTGATTTGACAGCTATTTTTGAAGTTAGTTCATATCCAACATTGTTATTTTTGGACACAAAAGGGAGGGTCTTAGCCAAAAAATCTGGTCTTGCATATCATACAGAATTATTAGCATTAGCCCAATCAGCTAAGGATAAGTATGATTGGGATAGAAATCAATTAAATTAGAAAGAAATTATTTCTCGCCACTATCTCTATCCAAAAATTCATCATAGAGTAAAGTATGTCTACTTTCAATCGGTACACTAAACCCATTGATAAACAGATGTTCTACTTGAGTTTTAGTTTCAAATGGATCGCCATCAGAAATAAATAAATTAGCTATTTTCCCTTTTTCCAAACTACCTAACTGATCAGCTATGCCAAATATTTCGGCGGGCACAATTGTTATTGCTCTCAATGCTTCTTCTATTCCCATTCCATAAGTCGCTGCAAAACCTGCGTTAAATGGTAGGTTACGAACGTTCTCAATTTCATTTGTCCTTATAGCTACTTTGATTCCAGCCTGTTGCATTAATCCAGCATTTTTATAAGCTACATCATATCTTGCTGATTGTCTTCTTGGTATAGATAATATAGGACCAGTAATAACAGGAATTCCAGATTTTGCTAATTTATTTAATACTCTATATCCCTCAGCTACGCCTGTAAATATTGCTTTAACATTCCGTTCTTCTACCCATTTTATTGCATTGAGGATATCTTTTTCTTTATTAACCTCGATCATAATTGCTTGTTTTCCTCGGACTACATTGAGCAAAGCATCCATTTGAGGATTGTAATCTAATCGTTTTTTGCCTTGGGCATTAGCTGCAGAATCTATCCTCGAATATTCTACTGCTTTTATCCAGATTTCATTGACCTTTTTGAAAGCTTTGTCTTCATCTTTTTTGATGTCTTCTTCTGACCTTCGATCCCATCTTCCTCTTTTACCGCTTGAAGGAAAATTCAATTGAACTCCTTTAAATCCAGCATACATCTTGTGTGGAGTGTATCCATACAAATTGATAAGTGCAGCCGTACCAGGAAATAAACCTCCAGCAGTTTTTGATATCACAGTAGTCACACCATTTGTCCTTGTAACTGGTATTGATACTGAATTTGGATTTACTGCTGTGAGTGCTTGCATATGTGGTGTAAAATCACCTAGCTCTCTATAATCTCTAGTTAATGATATTGATCCTACTTCGCTTAATCCAAGATTAGTACCACCATCAATAAATCCTGGATATACGTGTTTTCCCTTACATTCGATAGTTGTGGCACTTCTATCGGATACTGAGCCAATATCAGCTATCAATCCATCTTGTATTAAGAGATCACCTTGTATAGTACCATTCGTAATGGTGTGTAAGGTTGCATTTTTTAATAAAAAAGTACCTTTTACTGCTTTTTTAACTATTTGGGCATTTGCAGTACAACTGATTAACAAAAAGACAAAAAGTATATTTATATGTTTCATAGTTTCTAATTTTAGAATATCAGTTTTATTAGCTTAGAATTAGTGATGGGAAGATTCTCCAAGGAATATATATTCAAATGCATCTTGCATACATCGCTCTTCATCATGAGTAGATTGTTCTATATATTGAGCAGATATTGTTTCTTCCGGATCTACGTCCAATCTCATATCAGATAAATCATTATCAATGTCAAATCTAACTACACCATCAATAATAGTCATCTGAGGGATAGTATATATTGATAATGGGTGAGCGCTAAATATTGCAATATCTCCATCTTTTCCAACTTCTAATGAACCTACTCTTTTATCAATTCCTAATTGTTTAGCAGGATTGATTGTTATTAATTTTAATGCTTCATTGTCTGCCAGATTACCATAGCGTTGTGTCTTTGCTGCCTCATGATATAGATGTCTAATCAACTCACCACTATCAGAATTAATTGATGTTACTACACCATTTTTAGTCAATATTGAAGCATTATAAGCTGTACTATAATACACTTCAAATTTGTATGCCCACCAATCAGAAAATACGGAAGCACCAGCACCAAACTTAGCCAATTCTGGCGCTACTTTAAATCCTTCATTGACATGCTGAAAACATATTTTATTCACATTATAATCAGATAGTACATTCATCAACATTACAATTTCGTCTGCTCTATAAGAATGACAATGAATAATTACATTGCCATTTAATATTTCTGACAAAGTTTCCATTCTTCTACTGTAAACAGGTGGTTTTTTGGTTTTCCCGCTTTTATAATTTTTCCATTCTCGCTGATATAATTGTGCTGATGAAAATGCAGATCTAAATATTTGTTCCATACCCATTCTTGTGCTAGGTGTTAAGTTATTACCTTCACCATGTACCCTCATTGGGTTTTCGCCCAATGCAAATTTTATAGTTCTTGGAGCACCTTGCATCCTCAATTCGTCCGGATCCCATGCTCCATATCTATGCTTTATTGTTTCACATTCTCCACCGATGGCATTTGCTGAGCCATGCATGGCATGTGATACGGTTACTCCACCAGCCAATGCTCTATATATGCCTACATCTTGAGGATCAATACCGTCACCGACAAAAACCTCTGCAGTTACAGGATTAGTAGCTTCATTTACTGTTTCTAGTGCAATGTGCGAGTGCGCATCTACTATACCTGGCATTACGTATTTACCTTTTGCATCTACAATACGGACAGAGGATCCTGCGCTAAGGTTTTTACCTATTGATTTGATTTTACCATTAGATATTAAAACATCTGTATTTTCTTTCACCCCATCAGTAATTGTAATCACAGTACCATTCTTAATTAATATGTCTCCTTTTTCTTGTGCTTTACCAATAGTGGACAAAAGTACAATACCTAAAAACACGATATACTTCACAACTTTTGAATTATTCATAAGTTTATTATTTTCTTTATTATAAAATATAATTATTCTGGAACATCTTTTTTAGTTCCTGTTATAGGAAATGTTCCCATTCCTTGAACATTTACAGTACCTTCAAAATCCGCACCCTCAAATTCTAAAGTAAGGGACAGTGACATTCCATCAAAACTAAACTCTAAATCCATTGTACCATCTTCTATCGAAACACTTGTTGCAGAATTATAGTCCCCTGGTTGTGAAGAGTTATCTATCTCTACTGTCATATTATCTCCTTCACCATCTATTAATATTATTCCAGTCTGTGTTTGTCCAGGGACTTCGACTTCATAAGACCATTCTCCAGAAAGTGGTACATCACCATCAACTTTTTTCTTTTTCTTTTCTTTCGATTTTTTCAATTTACTATCATTGAAAATGTATTTTATCTTAGATTTTTCTTCAAAATAGGGCTTGTCGGTAATAAATAGATTTGCGATTTTTCCTTTTTCGAGCGTGCCTGCTACATCAGATATACCTAATAAAGTTGCTGCATTGGTAGTAAGTGCAGCTAATGCTCCATTTTCAGACAATCCACCCTCTATCATTCTTAATATATTTGGTTTTATATCTTTGGTTTTTGTATCCAATGTAGAAAACGCAAACTTTAATTTATTTTTTTCGAAAATTCTAGCTTGACCTACATACTGATCGTAGGATTTTTTTCTTTTTTCTTTTAATGCTATCGTTTCTGCAGATTCCTTTTTCTTCTTTGGCTTCTTCTTAGCTTTCTTTTCTTTCTCTTTAGTTTTGTCCTTATCTATGTCTGTATTTTTGTCTGTATCTTTAGTATCATCATCTTTTTTATCTTCTTTCTTTCCCTCTGCTAAATCTTTAGGCAACTTAAGAGATAAAACTACTGAGATATTTTTGGACTTTATATCTTTTAATAATGGCCAACCTTGACGTACTCCAGTAAGCACTAATTTAAAACCTAGCTCTTCTTGAAGTATCAATGCTCGATTTACATCTTTGATTTTTGGCGTATAATAAAACACAGGCATAGATTTATCCACCACCGAATATAACGCCGTTAATTCTTCTGATTGATTAGGCCTTGCCATTCCTTTTGCATTAGCGCTATATGAGTTACTATATTTTTTTGATAATTCTGCATTTTTGAATAAATCTCGAAATTGTGACATAACTCCAATTGTAGTCCCTGGAAACATTCCTTTTGCTGGTTTAAACTGAGAAAATTGACTTATGTTCTCTACGATAATTGTACTTTCAGGTAATTTGTTACTTGTTGATAATATACTCCCTTGTCCAGGTAACATCCTTCCTCTTGGGACAACATGTACATATCCAAAACCCAAATCCAATAATTCACTCATTGACTTGTCCAATTTGTCTCCTATCTGATTTCTTACTGTGTTTTGAGGTGTAATTCCTGCCAAGTTTTTCGGTGGATTACCAGGATTTGATACATTTTTTCTTTCTTTATCCTCTTTCTTCTTTATTCCTGTATGTGAACAAGCATCAATAAATCCCGCATAGACATACATTGAATCTGCATTTATAATCTTCGCATCATAAGGTGGTTTTATATGAGCTCCAACATCAATAATGAGTCCATTTTTAATTAATATTGAAGTGTTTGGAAGTATTTTTCCAGGTTTCTGAACCACAAAAGCATTTTTAATAAAATAAGTAGTCGTAACATCTCGAGCATCATCACTATTTTGACTAAATGCAATATTTGTCATAAACAGAAGTGCAAAAAACAGAACAACAGGTCGTTTTAACCTATAGGATCTAACCATAATTTATATATTTAATAATTTAGGATACTGTAAGATATAAATACTTTCTAAAAATTGTTATTCGTATATTGTTTTAATCTAAAAAATCGACTAAATGCATAAATTAATCTATAACAATAATATTTAGTAAATAGAATAATTCTTCTTAATGCAGCAATAATTAAATTATTAACATCCTTTATATGTTTATAATAAATCTTAATTAGTAAATTTGCATTTTCTTAGTAATTCTAACATCCGAGTGAGAAAAATATTTACAATTTTAATCTTCATAATTAGTGGTCAATTATCCTTGGTAGTTGCACAATGTCCATTTCTACCCTTAGATAGTTTGAGTCTAATATGTGATCAAGCTCTTTTTCTTTGTGGTAGCGAATTAGATGGATACAGTAGTACATTAGTAGAAGATAATACTGCTGGTATCCAACCTTTACCGGGATGTCCAAATCAAGGAGAAATAGACAATATTGTGTGGTTTTCGTTTGTTGCAGATAATTCTAATCTTGAATTAGAATTATCATTTAGTGGGTGCCATAGTGGCAATGCAGGAGTTGGGCTTCAAGCTGGTATTTATAGCTCGTGTGATTTTAGTGGGGAAAAAGTTGCTTGTAAGACAGTATATTCACAGATAAATTTAGATCTCATTGCAGATCCTGCTTTAGTAATACCAGGTGAAATATATTATCTTTATATTGATGGTTATGGCGGTGCTATCTGCGATTATACTATTAATGTTATTAATGGTGTATGTACAGAAGCTCCTATTGTCAATGACAATTGTGACAATAACTGTAAGGTAACAAATACTTATGGCGACTCATTGGCATGTGTAGGTATTACAGAAACTTATGTATTAAGTACATTGTTAGAGCAAATTACCATTGCTTCCCAAAATTCTTGTCATCAATATAGCAATATTGACATTGAGCCTATTGCTTGTATAGAATGGGAAATATTGCCAAATTCAGGTACAGAGTTTACGATAAGCTCCGATAACCCTCAAGTGATAGATAGTCTTAGCGAACGACCAAAGTTAACTGTAACCTGGCACGAACCGGGAACATATACCATAAGACCTATTATTACCTATAATCCCAAATTTTCTACTTGTGGACTTAGTTGTACTTGTGCGCTTGACGATGCATTTATAGTTACAGTATCTCCTACTAATTTGATCATATTACCCGATGTTATATTATGTCCAGGGGACTGTCACGAATTTTGTGATGTGACATATTGTAGTGATGCAGAAATTACCTGCTATGATAGAGCGAATTGCGAAGTAGAAATACAAAATATTATATCAAAACCCATAGAATTTGAAGATATAGGGGATTTTTATATTTGTGATGGTGTATGTTTTGAATTTAATGGAGTTGACTACTGTACAGAGAATGTTTTTAGTGTCCCTGATGAAATTATCTGTAACAAATCCTACTTATTTGAGCTTATTGATTTGGAGCTAATCCCAACATTGATTCAAAAAGATTCATTGATTGATTGTAACAATTCCGAAGCTATTATTGATGCGGAGTGGGCAACTAACTATTCTGAGAATATAGCTGCCTATTGGATTTCTGAAACTGGTGATACAGTATCATATAATCAATCTTATACTGCGAGTACTGGAGGAGTATATACATTGCACTTAGTGCCAGAAGACAGAGAGTTGTGTGTAGTAACTTTGGAGCATATTATAGTTCAAGATGACGATATACCAATAATAGATATTATGCCACCAACTCTTGATTGTAATAATACAAGTGCTACTATATTAGCATCGACTACAGCAGCAATTGCATCCGTAAATTGGACAGGTCCTAACGGATATATGTCCACAGACCTTTCTCCGGTTGTTAGTGATAGTGGTGTGTATAATATTTCTGGAGTAGGTGCCAATGGTTGTTTATTTGCAAAAGAAGTGATAGTAAATGGAGATTTTGAAATACCTACATTAGAAATAAACTATACCAACTTTGATTGTTATGAAGAAATTAAAAGTGCAGATTTTATAACAAACGCTGACTTATCAAATATAGAATGGGTATCTCCAGATGGTAGTGTTTCTGCTTCAGAAATTCTATATCTTGAATCTATTGGTACTTATCAATTAACAATTACGGCTCAAAATGGATGTACGAGTGAAAAACAATTTACGGTTTCTGATTTTGTTTATAATCCATCGTTAAATTTAAATTTGGATGATATTTGGACATGTAATAGTGCATTGATGCCCATTGATATATCTCAAAACATTGACAATCCAACTCTTGACTATTCTTGGTCAAGTACAGATGGAATTTTCGAACTCGATGGCAATAATATTATTGTATCTTCTACAGGAACATATATATTGACAACTTATGATAATATTACTAATTGCATTGGTTATGATACTATAAACATAATTGATGACCCAATTCCATTTTTAGACTTTGAAATCATCACATCAAAACCCTCGTGTAATGGTGAGCTGGATGCAAAAATAGAATCGATAGATTATTCTGGAGGTACAGGACCATATACCTTATTATATGATGGGGTCAATTATGAACATAAAGATTCTATTTTGTTAAAGACGGGAGATCAAAAAATACATATCATAGATGCGTATGGATGTATCGTTAATAAACAGTTTTACGTAGAAGATAAGTTGGGAATAGAAATAATTACGAACCCGTCTGTAAAAGCATCTTACAAAACAAAACATGAATTTGAAGTAGATTATAATGTTGCGGATGATCAAGTATTAAATATCAATTGGTATGATGAAACTGGTCAGTTTTTAGGGGAAGGTAAATCTTTAGAAATATATATTGATACGGATCAAATATTATTGGTAGAATTAGAAGACTTGAATGGATGTATTGCCTCTGCTACGATAACAGTAATGATAGATTATGAAGTAGAAATACATTATCCAAACGTATTTAGTCCCAATGGAGATGGACAAAATGATTTATTTATGCTTTTTAACAGTGGTAATCCAGAAACTATGTATGCTTTACAGATTTATGATCGGGCAGGAGAATTAGTCTTTATGCAATCTGGATTATTATTTAATGAAATGACAAATGGTTGGGATGGTACTTTCAATGGTAGTCCTGTAATACCTGGGGTATATGTGTTTATGGTCAATTATACGCTTGGTAATGGCGAAGAAAAAGTACTTTCAGGTTCTATTACAGTAGTAAGATAGAGACCATTATTTACTACAAAAACCAATAGTTATGCTCAAAAAAAGAGCTTTATTACTTTTTATTTTTCTATATACAATTTCTTTAACTGCTCAGTATGAGTTAACAGGACAGATTATTGACATTGATAATAATGCTGCAATTCCAAATGTGTTTATAATCAATACCCAGGACAGTACGACGTATATAGCAAATATTGATGGTCAATTTAAATTGTTAATTGGTGCTAAATATAGATTTTCGGCTGTTGGCTATTACTCTAAAGAAGTACAATTATTAAGTACTGGCCCAGCCATAATTCAATTAAGACCAAATTTCACTATATTAGACGAAGTCATGGTCTCCACAAATCAATTGTCGACTAAACTTAATCAAGCTGTTTCAACTATAAATATTATACCTAACAAAGTGATTCAGCGTAAAAGTCAAGTCAATATGGCAGCAGTATTGAATACAATACCAGGTCTATACATGCATACTGGAGCGCTTAATACTAATAGAATTACCATAAGAGGAATAGGCTCGAGAAATCTGTATGGCACTTCTAAAATTAGAGCTTACTTTGGGGACATTCCTTTGACTACAGGTAGTGGGGAAACCAATATAGAAGAATTTGAGTTAAAGGCTATTGGTAGAATTGAAATAATTAAAGGAGCAAACTCAAGTATATATGGTGCAGGACTTGGTGGTGCGATTCACATGATGCCTAATCTTTCTTATCTAAAAGAAACTTCTATTAAAGCTGGATTGTCAATTGGTTCGTTTGGGTTGAGAAAAGGTTATTTAGATCTAAATATTAGTAACGCAAAGCATGGGTTGAAGATATTGTATAGTGATACACATATTGATGGGTACAGAGACAATAATAAATACGACAGGCAAACCGTGACCCTGTCATCAAACCACTATATCAATGCTAAAAATGAAATTACAGTATTGGGAAATTATACCAATCTTAAAGCTCAGATACCGAGTTCTATAGATGAAGAAAAATATATAAGTAACCCAAAATCTGCTGCTTTTACATGGGCGAAATCTCAAGGAAAAGAAGATGTAAATCGTGGGTTATTAGGTGTTTCTTGGAAGCATAAATACAGTGACCAGATTAAGCATTTTACAAGCGTATTTACTTCATATAGAAATTCTGATGAGGACCGTCCTTTTAACATATTAGAAGAAAATACATTTGCATTTGGCATGCGATCTCGAGTAATCGGAAAGAATAGACTATTCAAAAGAGCGGTAGATTGGACCATCGGTGGCGAGTTGTTTTTTGATAATCATAAATCAAAAACTTTTATTAATCTGTATAAGGATTATCCTCAAGAAACTGGAAGTGTAAAAGGGACATTGTTAACAAATTATAAGGAGTTGAGAAAGTATTCCAATTTGTTTTTTGAAAGTATTTTTCACATATCAGATCGTTCATTAGTAACATTTGGGGTCAATTATAATAAGACTTCTTACACATTAACGGATAAGAACATAGGTAATAATAATCAATCAGGAGATTATGAATTTGATGGAATAATATCCCCAAAAATTGGTGTCTCTCATCAATTATTTGATAATGTTTACATATATTCAAATATTAGTCAAGGGTTTTCTCCACCAAGTATTACAGAGACATTATTACCCGATGGAAAAATAAACACAGAAATACAACCTGAAATTGGTTGGAATTATGAAATTGGTTCGAGGGGAAAACTATTTAGCAATAAAGTATATTTTAATGTAGCACTTTTCTTTATGGATATTGACAATTTGCTTATAGCCAAAAGATTGTCAGAAGATCAATATATCGGTGTCAATGCAGGCAATACACACCACAAGGGATTAGAATTGTCTATTAGTAGTACAATGGTAGAAAATGAATTGGTAACTATAAATGGCTATTTAACATACACACTAAATAATTTTTACTTCAATAATTTTGTCGATTCAGGAAATGATTATTCTGGGAATCAGCTTACAGGAGTACCTTCAAATATTATGCAAACAGGAATAGATGTTTCCTCAAAAAGTGGGATATATGGACATATCAATTATCAATATATAAGCAGCATGCCTATTACCGATAGTAATAGTTTGTATTCTGATTCTTATAAAATCGCTAATGTAAAGATTGGTTACAAATATCTATTAAGTGATAAAATTTCAGTAAATATTTACACGAGAATTGGTAATGTATTTAATGAAAAATATGCCTCACAAATATTAATTAATGCCAAAGGATTTGGAGGTAAAGAACCGCGATATTATTATCCGGGCAATCCTATAAATTATTATTCAGGATTAACTATACTTTACAATGTGAAATAAAGTTAGTTATTTTTTATCGTCTATTTCCCTCATGCTTTCTTTTACTTCTGTTTCAATATTTGCCTTGGCATTATTAAATTCACGTATTCCTTTGCCTAAGCCCCTCATTAATTCTGGAAGTTTTTTTCCACCAAATAATAATAACACGACAAATGCAATTAATAACATCTCTGGGCCACCCGGCATACCAAACATAATAAATAAATTACCCATAATTTTATTTTTTTGTAATGCAAATGTAAGGTTAATTTATTAATATAACAGTCTCTTTTAAGAAGCGATTTTACAAACAGTACTATTTTTAGCCCAAAATTAAGTATGCAGAATAGACTTAGAGGGTAAAGTTCCCCACTTTTTAAGCTAATTTTATGTACTTATTTAAATTTTTTGTAATTTGAAATATTGATAACTAAATTAATATTTAATTACTCATAAATATTATATTTGTGACACTTATACCATTTTGAATGTCATTGGTGTTGGTGACGATGGAGAAACAATATGAAAGTAACAAAAGAAAAAATTCAAAATAAAGATTGGCAATTAGAATTTGAGTGGGGTAGAGTGCGAGAAATTGTAAAAGTATCGATGCAAAAACAATCCCTTCCAGATTTACAATCAATTCTATACCTTATCGGAATTCAAGAATTAGGTAGATGGAATCCAGAATCTAATTTTACTAAAGAAGAAAAACAAGATTTGATGCACATAGCAATATGTACATTATTAGAAGATGATGGCTTTTATATTTTTAAAGGTAGAGACCATGATGGTTGGCCGCATTGGAAAGAATTAAAATCATTTGATGTAGTAGGGACTGATGAACAAGAAAATTTTTTGAAGCAAAAAATCATCGGATATTTTAATGGATTAGAAAGCCAGAATGGAGGTTTTGATATTGTATAAAAAATGTAACTTATAAAAAACTAAAAAATGAAATTCAAATTATTAGCAATACTATTGACAATAGGAATAATTACTTCATGTGGAGAAAAAAAATCTTACGTAACAATAGAAACGGAATTTGGCAACTTAAAAGTTGAACTTTATGAATCGACACCGAAACATAAGGACAATATGATGAAATTGGCAAAAGAAGGATATTATAAAGACCTTCTTTTTCATAGAGTTATTAAAGGATTTATGGTTCAGGGAGGTGATCCAAAATCTAAAGATGCAAGCCCTGAAGCCAGATTAGGTGGTGGTGGACCAGGATATAGAATTGATGCTGAGATTGGTGCACCACATTTTAAAGGCACTATAGCTGCCGCTAGAACAGGAGGGGCAGGAAACCCTGAAAAAATGTCTTCTGGATCTCAGTTTTATTTAGTCCATGGTAAATTACAAACGGATGCTCAATTAGACAGTTTTGAAAAAAGTAAAGGCTTTAAATATAATGCAGAGCAAAGAGAAAAATATAAAACAATCGGAGGAACTCCAGCATTGGATATGGAATATACTGTCTATGGCGAAGTTGTTGAAGGATTTGACCTTATAGATAAATTGGCTAATGTGCCTACTCAACCAGGAGATAGACCAGTAAAAGATGTAAAAATGAATATAGTAGCATCTAAATAGTTGAGTTACAAATTAGAAAAAAAATATAATATGTATAACAGTAAGTTTTTAGTAGTGATAATTGCAGTTTTGATATTGTCATCATGTGCCAAACCTTTTTCAAAATTTCAAATAACTGAATATAGAAATGAAGCACCTACAAATATAAAATTTGTCAATAATTCTGAAAAGGCAGAATCATATTTTTGGGATTTTGGGGACGGTAACACGTCAACTGACGAATCTCCAGAACATAAGTATTTTATGTCAGGAAAATATAACGTCAAATTAATAGCTAAAAAAGGTAAAAATGAAAGTATGAGCGAACGAGAAATTCTTATAGATCCGCCACATGATTGTATATTAGCTATGGAGACTACTATGGGATCTGTAACAATACGATTATATGATAGTACACCTAAGCACAGAGACAACTTTATAAAATTAGCGGAAACTGGATTTTATGATGGACTATTATTCCATAGAGTAATTGATGGATTTATGATACAAGGTGGAGACCCAGACTCTAAAAACGCTAAACCAAATCAACGTCTTGGATCTGGTGGTCCTGGATATAAAATTGATGAAGAAATAAGTGCCGAAAACGTACATGTAAAAGGTGCATTGGCTGCAGCTCGTCAAGGAGATGGTGCAAATCCTAAGAAAAAATCTTCTGGTTCACAGTTTTATATTGTCCATGGGAGAGAAGTATCGGATGATAGTATAGATGATTTGGAGTCAAGAAAAGGAATAAAATATAGCCCAGAAGCTAGAGCTTCATTGATAAAATACGGAGGCACTCCTTTTTTAGACATGGAATATACGGTATTTGGAATAATTGAAAAAGGATTAGATATTGTAGATGCAATAGCAGCAGTGCAGACACATCCAGGAGATAGACCAAAAGAGGATGTAAAAATTCTTAAAGTAAGAGTAGTAAGATAATAATCACAAAAGAATAACTTAATTATATGAGAGAAATATTAGGTATAGATGTTGGAGCTACTGGTATTAAAGGAGCAATTGTAGATATAAAAAAAGGCATACTAATTACTGATAGAATCAAATACCCAACACCAAAACCAGCAACACCTGAAAACATGGTAGTTGTAATGAAACAAATCGTTGCGGACCTTAACTGGAAAGGTAAGCCAATAGGCATGGGTTTTCCTGCCATTGTGAAAAATGGTGTTGTATTGTCAGCGAGTAATATTGATGAAAAGTGGGTAAATTTTCCAATTGCTGAATATCTTACCACCAAATTAAAAAGTCCAATCAATGTAATTAATGATGCAGATGCTGCAGGAATTGCAGAAATGGAATTTGGTGGACATATCGATCAAAGTGGATTAATAATTTTACTAACTCTTGGTACAGGTATTGGATCAGCAGTGTTTCTCGATGGTAACCTGCTTAGTAATACTGAGTTTGGACAAATCTACTATAAAGATAGTATCGCAGAAAAATATGCTTCTAATGGGGCTAGAGAAATAAAAGATCTAAGCTGGAAATCTTGGGGAAAAGAGTTGAATAAAGTGATTAAACATATAGAAAAGATATTATCGCCTGACAAAATATTTATTGGAGGGGGCGTAAGTAGAAAATTTGATAAATATGCTGAATATCTTAAGACTTCTGCTCCAATAGAACCGGCAAAATTGCTTAATAATGCTGGTATTGTAGGAGCAGCTATGGCAGCTCCTACTTCATATTAACAAAGGAAAAGACTAAAAAAAAAGGCATTTGTGAATATTCACAAATGCCTTTTTAGTTATTGGTTATAACCTTATTAAAATCTGATGCCTACTTTTCCAAGTACTCTTAGATTATTATAATTAGAAGTGTAGCCAGATTCAAATTCAGCTTCTGTAGTTAGTGTATATCTAGCTTCAGTACTAAAGTACACCCTTTCCATGAAATAATTAATACTAGTACCCGCACCATATGCAAATACTGTTTCTGTATCAGTAGCTGTATCTATCAGATCTAATTTAATAATATTTGCACCCAAATGAGGTCCTACTCCTAACTCTAATGATGTTCCTAATGGAAGTCTATAATGTGGCGCTAATTCTAAAGCCAAGCTACTAAATTCATCATTTTTTGCCAATACTATTGATATTTGTTGACGTATATAATTAGTCTTACATTGATACATAGGACATTGCAATGATATCTCTAAACCATACGCAGTAAGTGTTTGGTCAGCATCATCAAATTTTACTATTCCAGCTACTGGTGCTATGCCTATTGCTGGTCTAAATCCAGACTTAAGAAAAGGTAAAAAAGTACTTTCTCCTTCATTAACAACAATTTCTGCTTTTTGGGATGATACTTGTCCAATTGTAATTATTGTTACTAATAATGCTAAACCTAAAGATTGTAATGTTTTTTTCATTTTTTTCATTTTATTTATTAAATAATGCTATTATTATCAAGTGATATACTCAGATAGTTAGCCTAATATAAGTGCAAATGTATAAGGTATAAAAGGTGTTAGTTGTGACTTATGTTACATTTGAAAAATTAATTTCAGAGAACTTTGTAATAAGATAGTTGACGAATCTAAACCACGATAGAATCATTCAATGATATTCATTGGCAAGGTTGTACCTATTTTATGGTTTAATTCTCAATTTTAGTAAATTTACCCCTTTAGTTTAGTATTAATTTTTTCTAATAATGTATCTGTGGCACTGTAGTCATTGCCTTCTTCTTTTGCCAGTTCGATTGATTTGAGGGCATATTTTTTAGCATCTTTAATATTACCTAATTTGAATAGTATAGCTGCTAATGTATCATTATTATAAGAGTTGTTTTCTTCGGCTATTGATTTTTCGGTCCAAATAGCAGCTTTCTTTAAAAGATCATTATCATCAGTTATTTCATATACTTGCCATGCTACACTATTGTAAAATCTCGATCCTACATCAGGTAATGCAGCTAAGAATAATTGAATTTCTGATTTAAATTTTTCTTGACCCACTTTATCTTTAGCATACATTGCTTGGCGGAAATATGTAACCATAGCTTTGTTATTAGCTTTTTCCCCATCATAATATTTAACAAAGTGTTTTTTTAAACCAGATATGTCATCTCTGGCAATTCCAATTTTAGACCTATCTTTGTCTGCTGCCCAGTCGACCTTTTCTTCAAAACTATCTTTACCAATTTTGGCAATAAAACTATCTTTATGTTTGAGCATATATTGAAATAATTTTGAGTCCAAACTTGCATCAGAATACTCATAGATAAACATCATATTATCTTCATTAGTCCAATCTTTTTGTGTATTCATATATTCTTCAGCTATTTCAGCGAATATTTTATTGCCAGCTGAAGTAAGAGCGGCAGTATATATTTTTAAAAATTCTGACGACTTCTCTCCCTTTGTATATCGGGCAGTTAATGTACTAATCTGTCTTTCTGGATCATTTGCTGCTTTACCTAAGTCCAAAAAATCTGCAACAGGTCGAGAACCAATAGATCTGTGTATTATTTTTCCATCTCCATCTACAAACAATAGTGTCGGATAAGAAACTACATCATACCTATCAGAAATACTTTTCCCTTCTCCTTTCTCCATATCAATCTTCATATTTACAAATTTTTCGTTGAAATATGTACCAATATCAGAATCAGTAAATACATTTTTTGACATCCATTTACAAGGACCACACCAAGTAGTATAGGCATCAATAAATACAAGTTTGTCCTCCGATTTTGCTTTTTCTAAGGCTTTATCAAATGTTGAAGATTCAAATGATATTCCTTGTGATATAGCTATAGAACTAATAAATAGGAGTAAAATAAAAGTTTGTAAATATTTCATAATTATTTTTTAATCTAGTATTATAAATGATGATTTTGAGATTTACTTCTCAATAATAAATCTGTCAATCTTCTCAATTATTAACAAAATTTGGGTTAAATAGTTCTTTAATCCAAAAGAGGCTCTGTAGTTGCTTGCAGGACTTCTTCAGACTCACCTTCTGTATTGGCTACAAATGCCACGATATCTATATGTTCTGCTCTCCACAATCCATCATCACTTTCTGGTACAGTGTAGGTATAGCTTTTTTTAACATTTTCTCCTTTAGTAAGACCATCTGCAAAAAAATCACCATTAAAAGTAGTGATTACATCTCTCAAAACATGTTCGTGAGTATAATCTTCAACGATTTCAAATTGATCATCTTGAGCATCTTCAATTTCACTTTCAGTAAGCATTAGTGACAATTTGATTTCTCCCGGTATATCAATTATTGGGCTAACAGTTATCGTGATTTCTAATACTCGTGTATTGGTGTCATAAGATTTATCTATTGCAATATGAGTAACTTGAGGTTTATTTAATTCTTCTTCTACAACACCTTCCCACTGTCCTTGAAATATACTTCCAAACTCTCCACCAAGATTTTCAAATTTGACTCTATTAAAGTATGCTGCTGGTTTTCCTAAAAACGGTTTGAGGTAAACTTCTAATGCCGCAGCATCTTCATTTCTAAAATCATATTTGCTTTCGTCAAGTGGTTTTGCAAGATCAATACCATGAATGCCTACTATGATAACATTTCCTGGAAATTTATCAGAAATTGTCTCTAACCTTGCAGAACCTGCAGGACAATTTGGACATCTGACTCCTGTCAATTCTTCGGCAAGAAGGACTTTACCTGTTTCGATAGGTATAAACTCTGGAATTATTACAGGTTTTTCTTCGCATGCAGAAAACAAGGCAGCGACTATTACTAATAGAACGATTATATTTTTCATGATATATTATTTTTATATGTTTCTTAAAAATTAGATGCAATAGAAAACTTAACGCCACTAAATGCAGGTTCTAATCTACATATTCCACCTGAGCATACTATACCTTCTACTTGTTTGACATATCTCAAGCTAAATCTATTTGACTTATTGACATATACAACACCTAATGTAGGATATATAATATTAAGACTTTCACCAGTATCTGGATTTTTTGGAGATTTTTTAGATGGTTTGATATTGTACATTATGGAACTTTCGAATATCCAGTGAGGAGCTAATCCTAATTCTATAAGACCAAACCACCAACTACCAAAATCTTGATCTGTAGCCATATATTGAGTTTCAAATCGGATAGACTTTTTACGTGTTAATTTATATAAAAAATCAAGATATGGAGTTACAGTACTTACCAATGGCACCTCTGGTTTTACCTCATACACTTGTTGGTTGTACTTTTGCAATTGCAATCCACCTGTTATTTTCCAAGCTCTTTTATATTTGTATTCTATTTCTGCAAGTATTTCTCTATAAAGTAGATTGCCGTCAAGCTCAGTAATATTAGAGTAATTAGCGTGAGCATTTATTTTTTTAGAAAACCTGTATCTTACGTCAGCTTGATATGCCAATTCGCTTAAGTCTTGAGTTGCAGGAGCATATCTTGCTGTCAATCTATAAGTATTTAATCTATTCATAGGAGGAATATAATTAATTAAACCTCTATTTAGAGATAGATTTGGATCTGATCTAAAGTTAAAGTTTTCGGTACGTTTCCCTTCTACAGTAACCCCTAATTTCCCTTTGGCATAGGATAGACTGGTGTACAAAATCGAACCTGCTTCTTTTCTAAATTTTCCAAATGTTTTTTTGCCATTCGGCTCAGTTCTTGGCTCTGTACTATCAAAAAATGCTTCGGGAGACTTATAAGCACCTTCTACATACCAAGTTATACTTTTGTAACTAAGGGTGTTGTACAATGTTGTAAGGTAGGTGTTATAGACAGGTGTTATTTGCTCATTAGTTAAGTAAGTTTTTACATTAGAAATGATTTTGTTCATACTTTCATCTGATAAAGTACGATTAACAAACCCAATACCAGGACTAAGACTTATAGGACTCTCCTCATTGCCTAATGAGATAAAACCATCAATGGATCCACCTTTTATTATACCAGGATTGACATCAAAAAGAAATTTTTGTTTCCCACTAAATCCTTTAATTTTCCAATTGTCATTAATATTATATTCTACTTTCGCACCCAATAGCGCATTATCTATTAATAAAGGGCGAGATTCCCATGCTCTATAGATAATCCCACTACCAATTTGATCATATATGTAACCGACTTCAATGTTGAGTTTATTAATTTGTTTATTGATAAACCATCTACCTATTCCTTGTCCGGTATAAGAGCCAGTAGGGTTTAGCAAATTTGAATTATTAAACATGTCAAACCTTATACCCATATTGTACCCTTTGATACTATAATTAAGATTTAGCCATGCTTCACCTCCAGTTAGTTGACGATCATATTGAGGGGTATTATTTGCACTTATTAAAGAATCTCTCAAAAAAACATTAAAATTAGATTCAAAGTTGCCAGAGAATACACCTTGGTCTTGAGCATATGATTGTTGTAGAATTAATACAAGCAATAGTCCAAAGAAGCTTTTAGTTAGTTGTTTTTTCATACTTTTTCGTAAGATTTAATATTATACTGTTAAGAACGTTAAAGAAATCAAAAATATGAAATATTACTTAAGAAATGTGTTACTTCGTAATAATTTCCACGTCAAAATGTCGTATGTTGGGATGAAGACATAAAAGGACAATTAGTTTTAATTAATTACTTTATTAATATAAATCTCAATATTTTGAGGATCTGATTTATTTTTAAATAAAAAGACAAAAAACAATGAAACAATTTTTAGCAATTTTTAGCATTTTTATTCTATTATCTGCGTTTACAACAGCCCCTACAATTGATACTGATGGCAATACTTTTCCTTCAGTAAATATCAAAACTTTAGACGGTAAAACAGTAAATATTCAAGACTTTGTAGGAAATGGTAAAATTACAGTTGTTAGCTTTTGGGCTACTTGGTGTTCTCCATGTAAAAGAGAGCTTGATGCAATTGCTGAAGTATATCCAGATTGGATAGAAAATTATGATATTGATTTTTTGGCAATAACAATTGACGATGCAAGAGGGGTAGCTAAAGTGCCAGCAATGGTCGTAGCTAAAGGATGGGAATATACAGTATTATCAGATTCTAAACAAGAATTACAAAGAGCACTTAACTTCCAAACTGTGCCACAAACTTACCTTCTTAACGCAGCAGGAGAAATAATCTACACACATAGTGGATATAGCCCTGGTGACGAATATGAATTAGAAGAAAAAATAATAGCTGCAGTAGAAAAATAGAAAAGAGCTGAAAAATAAATAAAAAAGCCTTACAGGAGATATTTTGTAAGGCTTTTTCATATTAAAGAAAATTGCTATGCATAAAAAACGTATCTTGCAGATTATATTTTGCAAGGTTTTTTTTTATAGCTTTAAAATTTCAACCTGATATGGTTAAATGGATTATAGGTTTAGTAATTTTTATTTTTGGTATTGGCAGTCTGCAAGCGCAAGATACACTTAATGTTGGGCAAGATGAATGGGTAGATAGCATATTCAATAGCTTAAGTCTTGAAGAAAAAATAGGACAACTATTTATGATAAGAGCTGCTGCTAAAGAAGATAAAAAAGAGATAGAAAATGTTTTATTTCAAGTAAAAAAATATGGAGTTGGTGGTATTTGTTTTTTCCAAGGAAGCCCAACTCAACTTGCTGTATTGAATAACAAATATCAAAAAAAATCAAAAATACCAATGCTGATCTCAATAGATGGAGAATGGGGATTGGGTATGAGATATCCTAAAAAGTCAATTAGTTTTCCTCGAGCATTATCATTAGGTGCAATTCAAAATAATAATATCATAAATGAAATGGGCCGTCATATAGCAGATCATTGCAAAAGAGTAGGCATACATTTAAATTTTGCTCCGGTGGTAGATGTTAATAATAACCCACTAAATCCAGTGATAAATAATAGATCATTTGGAGAAGACAAATATAATGTAGCTGCCAAAAGTTATGAATACATGAAAGGTATGCAAGAGAATGGTGTAATGGCTTGTGCAAAACATTTCCCTGGACACGGAGACACAGACACTGATAGTCACTTAGATCTACCTATTATCAATCACAATAGACAAAGGCTAGATAGTATAGAACTAATGCCATTTAGATCCCTTATAGCACAAGGAGTAGGTAGTATTATGGTTGCACATCTTAATATTCCAGCCTTAGATAATCGTAAAAATAGACCTACAACGCTTTCAAAGTCAGCTGTAACCGATTTGCTACGAAAAGAATTGGCTTTTAATGGTCTAATTGTAACAGACGCTATGGAAATGAAAGGTGTTACCAAACACTTTAAGCCTGGTGAAGCAGATAAAGAAGCTTTTATTGCTGGTAATGATATAATACTTCTTCCAGAAAACATCAAAAATGGTATAGATGCAATCAAAAAAGGAATATTGGACAAAACGGTACCTTATGAGCGGTTAGAAAATAGTGTAAAAAAAATCCTGCGAGCAAAATACATTCAAGGATTAACTACTTGGATAGATATACCAATAGAAGGAATTGCTGATGATATAAATAACAATAAATCACTAGCACTCAAAGAAGAACTTATAGAAAATATAATAACCTTAGCAACCGATGAGGCAGAATTGGTGCCAATTAAAAAAATTCATGATACTAAATTTGTTTCAATTGCTGTTGGTGCAAAAAAACAAACAGTATTTCAAAATACCATTTCAAAATATGTTGATTGTACACACTTAAGGCTTTCAAAACAGGCAACAGGTGCACAAAAAGGGAAAATACTTAAGGACTCTAAAGATGCAGATTATGTAATCGTAAGTTTTCATGACATGAGTAAATACGCTACCAAAGAATTTGGAATATCAAAATCGAGCATCAATTTTTTAAAAATGCTAAACAAAGAAAAAAAAGTAATCATTGTATTATATGGAAGTCCATATGCGTTAAAATATTTTGATGACTTTTCTACTGTAGTTGTATCATATGACGAAGATGAGATGACACAAGATATTACGGCTCAGGCTATATTTGGAGCTACAGGTTTTAAAGGCAAATTACCTATAACGGCATCTCCTAAATACAATTTTGGCGTTGGAATATATCGTGCGTCAATAGGAAGAATTGGGTATTCTATACCAGAACGTGTAGGAATGTCAACATCTATGCTGGCAGGGATTGATACGATAGTGTCAGAAATGATTAAAAAAAAAGCAGCACCCGGATGCCAAATAATAGTTGTCAAAAATGGTAAAGTAGTACTCGACAAAGCATTTGGACATTTTACTTATGCTAAAGAACATATTGTAAAAACTGATGACATTTATGATATGGCTTCTGTCACTAAGACTTGCGCATCGACAATTTCTCTAATGCGACTCTATGATGAAAAATCATTTGATATTAATGCACCTATTGATAGGTATATTGCTGAAGCAGATACCAGTAACAAAGGAAATATTAGTTTTCAAAAAATATTAGCACATCATGGCCGATTAGCTGGTTGGATACCATTTTACAAAAGAACAATGGACAAAAGCAAAAAGAAACCTAAACCATTACCTGAATTATATAGTACTACTCTCAAACCTGAATTTACAATACCTGTTGCAAATAATATGTTTTTGCGGACCAACTACAAAGACTCTATTTGGCATCGAATATTCACAAGTAAATTAAGAAAAAAGGCAGACTATAGATATTCTGATTTAGCATTTTATATTGTCCATAGAACCATCAAAAATTTGACAAGCACTCCAATTAACGAATATGCATATGATAGTTTTTATAAACCATTGGGATTAAGAAGAACCGATTATCTACCGTTAAAAAAACATAAAATTAACGATATAGCTCCAACAGAAGATGATAAATATTTTAGAAATCAAATAGTCAGAGGTCACGTGCATGATATGGGGGCCGCCATGCTCGGTGGAGTGAGCGGTCATGCTGGATTATTTAGTAATGCGAAAGAAATAGCTACAATATACCAAATGCTACTTAATGGGGGCTCTTACGGAGGTGTTCAATACTTAAAACCAGAAACTATAAAATTATTTACGACAAGATATTTTAAGAGTACACGACGTGGGTTGGGTTTTGATCTTAAAGAACTAAACGAAAGTCGCAGTCAAAATATGTCCCATTTAGCTTCTGAAAAAACTTTTGGTCACTTAGGATTTACTGGTATTTGTGCATTTGCTGATCCGGTGCATGACTTAGTATATGTATTTGTAAGTAATCGTACTTTCCCAAATATGAAAAACAATAAATTTGGGAAATATAATTATAGGCCTAGGGTTCAATCTCAAATATATAGATCGATGGGCATTGATAACATTACACCATAAATAAATATAGAAAAGTAGCGCTAAGAACGAAATTAGTATTGATTATCCATTTTCATATCATTTTTAACAAATGATACATTTTAATGCAAGTTTGAAAATAGAGTTTAGAACATATGAGATAGTATTTTCGAGATCAAGGTAATCCTAAAATCAACCCAGTATAGACAATGGGTAACCAAAATACTTAAAGACTTTGCTATTAAAGGTTTTGTATTAGACAAAAAACGCTTAGAAAATGGTTCGTATCTCAACGAAAATTACTTTGAAGAACTACTTGCAGAAATTCGAGAAATACGATTAAGTGAACGTAAGTACAAAATCAAAGAGCCATAGGTAAAGCTGCATATAAGTAATTATGTCAAAATTAGTACTTTTTACATGATACACTAAAAGTTTTCGGCACTAAAAACCCTTATTCGTTTAGATTCTATATACTCATCGTACAATTTCTGTTCTATATTTTCAATTAATTTTATTTTTCTCTTGTGAATAATTACTTTTTTTATTTTATCTCTGACCGTCTCGAAAGGGGCTATTTCATTTTTAGTTTTAACTTCTAATATTTTTATAAAAAATTCATCTGAATTATGATGCCTTTGTATATTTGTTTTTTTCGAAATTTCTATTTCTTTTAGAAGATTTGTTGGCAAAAAGGATAATAATTTTTGGTTGCTATACCATATACTATCATTGAGCAAAAATAAAGAAGAATGGATATTAAGAAATCCTTTAATCCTTTCATTATTTCCCTTTTTCCAGTTTCTAAAAAACTGATCAATCCCCTTGGTTTTGTCAGGAATTACCGCTAATTGCACCCTAAATATAGGATCTTCTAACAAGTACTGAGATTTATGATTTTTATAGTATTCCAATAGCTGTTCAGGAATAACCAATGTATCCAATTTACTATTTACTAAATACTGTCGGTAGTTATAGACCAACAATGAAGATCTATAATCTTTCACTAATTTTTCTAAATCAACATCTTCAGGCAACTTGATTTGGGCCTCATTAAGCAGCACGCTTTTTTTTAGCCAAGATTCTATAAATTCATTTAATTGAGTTAAGCTATCTTTTGAGTTATTAGCATTTATCATAGGCTCTATAGTAGAAAGGTACAAGTCTAAATTACCTACACTTGCAAGGCGAACATCACTTTCTGTAACAACTGAAGTATTTCTAGTTGAGAATAATTCACAACCAGTAATTAAAATGATTATGAATAGTATATTGAATTGTTTTAATACTAAATACATACACAAAAATGTAAAAAATATAGCAAATCTATACTAATCAGTATATTTTTAAATCAAATAAAGATTTTTTTACTCACAAATGAACCATCTTGTGACCCAAATGGTTAATTTTTGTAGATTATTAAATGAATACAATATACAATGGCAATATTTATAACAGATGAGTGTATTAATTGTGGTGCATGTGAGCCCGAATGTCCAAATAACGCAATATATGAAGGCGGTGTAGAATGGAAAATGTCTGAGGGGACAGGAGTGGTTGGTAAATATACTTTAGGCAATGATAAAGTTATAGGAGTTAATGACCCACAGCCACCAGTATTTGAAGATTATTACTTTATTGTAGTCGATAAATGCACAGAATGTGTAGGGTTTCATGAAGAACCACAATGTGCAGCAGTGTGCCCAGTTGATTGTTGTATTCCTGACAGAGAACATGAAGAAAGTGAAGAAGTCTTATTAAAGCGAAAAGAAAAATTGCATGTTTAAAAAAAAACATGAAGTGATGTCGATTTTTCTTACTTCTTTTTAGAATTGCTAAAAATTTAAAAAGAACTTTATGATTAGTATTTAGGATCAATAAAAAGTTGTTAATTTATATTAGAATCGTCAATAAATATCATGTTTTGATTTTTTGACAGCTATTTAATTTAAACAAAAAAAAGTCAAAATAAAGGAAAAGCTAATAATATAGACAATTCTCTTTTATTTTGCTTACCTTTGCAGCAGATTAGATGAATATTGAGGGAACGAGTTGTTCCCTTTTTTATTCTAAGGATTTTTTAAATTTTTTCTAAAGAATATGGAAAAAAAAATTGAAGCGCTTATTGACATAGCTTTCAAAGAGTTAGGATACGACGATTGCTTTTTAGTAGATCTTAAGGTGAATAACACAAAAGTGGAAGTTTTTATAGATAGTGACACATCTGTGACATACTTGATATGTAGAAAGATAAGTAGGATAATAGAAGCTGTATTAGATGAGAAGCAATGGCTTGGCGAAAAGTACACATTAAATGTATGTTCGGCAGGAATAGGAAGCGCATTAAAATTTCCTCGTCAGTATAAAAAAAATGTAGGTAGATCAATAGTGGTCAAGACCGAAGGTGGGGAAAAGGTAAAAGGGGAATTGTCAGCAGCAGATGATAATATGATAAGTGTAAAATATACAGAAGTAATAAAAGAGGGTAAGAAAAAGAAGAAGATAGAAATTGTAAAGGATGTACTTCTTAAAGATATAAAAGAAGCAAAAATTAAAGTGAGTTTTTAATACGAAATTAATAAACAATGAATCTTGTAGAATCATTTTCGGAATTTAAAGCCGGTAAAAATATAGACAGACCAACAATGGTAAGGGTACTTGAAGATGTTCTTCGTACACTTATTAAGAAGAAATTTGAGTCTGATGAGAATTTTGATATAATAGTAAATACGCAAAACGGAGATTTAGAGATGTGGCGTGTACGTGCAATTGTTCCTGATGGAGAAGTTATGGACGATCAATCACAGATATCTATTTCAGAAGCCTTGTCAATAGATGATGATTATGAGCCAGGTGAGGAGTGCTATGAACTAATAAAATTAGGAGATTTTGGCCGTAGATCTGTTATGGCTGCTAAGCAAACACTTATTTCTAGATTAATGGATTTAGAAAAAGATGAAGTATACAAAAAGTATATGGATAGAGTTGGCGAAATAATAGTAGGGGAAGTAGGGCAAATCCTAAAGAGAGAGTTATTGATTATTGACGACGTTACTGGTAATGAATTGATACTGCCTAGGAATGAAATGATACGTGCTGATTACTATCGTAAAGGCGACATGGTAAGAGGAATAATAAGAAGGGTAGAAATGAAAAACAACAATCCAGTTGTAATAATATCTAGGACTGATAGTACTTTCTTAGAAAAGTTATTAGAGCAAGAAGTACCAGAAATTGAAGATGGGTTAATTACGATTAAAAAAATAGTTAGAATTCCTGGAGAAAGAGCAAAAGTGGCAGTAGAATCATATGATGATAGAATAGATCCAGTAGGAGCTTGTGTAGGAATGAAAGGATCGAGGATTCATGGTATTGTAAGAGAGTTGAAAAATGAAAATATAGATATCGTTAATTATACTACGAATATAAATCTATTTATTCAACGATCACTGACACCTGCAAAAGTGTCGAACATCAAATTGGATGAAGAAGGAAAAACGGCTTCAGTATTTTTAAAATCTGACCAAGTATCATTGGCAATTGGTAAAGGTGGAAGTAATATTAAATTAGCAAGTAGATTAACAGGCTATGAAATAGATGTTTTTAGAGAAAATGATGAGTTAGAAATAGAAGATGTAGAATTAGAAGAATTCAGTGATGAAATAGAAGAGTGGGTAATTAATTCTCTTAAAAATATTGGTTGTGACACAGCAAGATCTGTATTGCAATTAAGCAAAGATGAATTGGTAAGACGTACTGATTTGGAAGAAGAAACCATTGATGAAGTACTAAAAATATTTGCTGCAGAATTTGACGAAGAGTAAATTGCTCTTCTGCGTATAGAATAGGTAAGCACTGTATTTAGTGTATGTATAAGAAGATATAAATTGTATCTTCATAGAATTTTAATTTTAAAAGAGCTGAATGGCGATTAGATTAGTAAAAATAGCTAAAGAACTTAATGTAGGATTAGGTACTATTGTAGATTTCCTTAAAGGAAAAGGATACGATATTGTAAATAAGCCTACAACTAAGATTTCTGAAGAAATGCACGATGCTTTATTGGTAGAGTTTAATGACTCAATGGTAGCTAAAGAACAAGCAGATCAGCTGAATTTGGAAATAACTACAATAAGAAAGAGGAAGCTCCGGCTCCACCTCCAGCTCCTGTTGTGGTAATACCAGAACCAACTCCACCTCCAGCTCCAAAAACTGAAGCTATACCTGTACCAGTAAAAGATGAGGTTATTGAAGAAGTTAAAGTTGTAGTTGTAAAAGAGGAAATAAAAGAAGAGGAAAAAGAAGTTGTAGTGGAAGTTGAAAAAAGAGAAACTCCAGGATTAAAAGTGTTGGGCAAAATAGATCTTGATGCTGATAAAAAAGCAGCAGCTAAAAAAAGAGCGGAAAAAGAAAAAGCAGCCTTAGAAGAAAGCCGCAAAAAAGAGGAAGAAAAGAAGATTGCTGCCAAAACAAAAGACGCAGAAAAATCTAAATCGGAAATAGCAAAACCAGAAGAGGCAAAACCTAAACCAGCGAGTAATACGCCAAAACCTAAAGTTGGTTCTGTCGCACCTTCTCAAACTATCCATAGAGCTGTAACACCTAAGTTAGCTGGATTGAAAATACAGGGAAAAATTGATGTTAGTAAATTAGCGCCAACAAAAAAACCAAGTAAAGATAAAAAGCCAGGACCTGCAGGCACTGGAGATCCGAGAAAAAAGAGAAAAAGAAAAAAATTCCCTGCAAGAGTTCATAATAAGAATAGAAGCGGTGGCGGTGGCGGACACAAAAAAAGAGTTGAAGAAGTAAAAGAAGTTACTCAGAAGGAAATTGATGCTAAAATTAAAGCTACAATGGCAAGAATGTCAGGAGGTGGAAAAAATAAGCGTCAAAAAATAAGAAGAGACAATAGAGAAGAGAAGAGAGAGAAGCAAGAGCAAAAAGAATTAGAACAGGTAGAAACAACTTTAAAAGTTACAGAATTTGTTTCTGTTTCAGAATTGGCAAGTCTTATGGATGTGCCAGTGACAGAAGTTATAATGACATGTATGTCATTAGGAGTAATTGTATCGATCAATCAAAGACTTGATGCAGAAATTATTGAGCTGGTTGCGACAGAATTTGGAAATGAAGTAGAATTTATAAGTGCAGATGAAGATATTGAAGAAGAGGAAGAAATTATTGATGACCCTGCCGATTTAGAGCCAAGAGCACCTATTGTAACGGTAATGGGGCACGTCGATCATGGTAAAACATCTCTATTGGATTTTGTAAGAAATGCCGATGTAGCTGAAGGCGAGGCTGGAGGAATAACTCAACATATCGGAGCATATGAAGTTTTTGTAGGAAAAGAAAAGAAAAAAATAACATTCTTAGATACTCCAGGTCACGAGGCGTTTACTGCCATGAGAGCAAGGGGTGCAAAAGTGACCGACGTTGCGGTGATAATTGTAGCTGCCGATGATAAAATCATGCCTCAAACAAAAGAAGCAATATCTCATGCGCAAGCAGCGGGCGTGCCTATGATATTTGCAATCAATAAAATTGATAAAGATGGGGCTGATCCGGAAAGAATTAAATCGGAATTGGCAACAATGAATATTTTGGTTGAAGATTGGGGTGGTACATACCAATCTCAGGACATTTCAGCTAAAAAAGGTGAGAATATTGAACTTTTATTAGAAAAAATAATACTTCAATCAGATGTATTAGACCTTAAAGCTAATCCTAATAGAGAGGCTACAGGTACTGTAATTGAGGCTTCGTTAGATAAAGGTAGAGGCTATGTAACAAAAATTCTTGTACAAAGTGGTACATTGAAAATAGGAGATTCGATAGTTGCGGGATCTCATTCAGGTAAGATTAAAGCGATGTATAATGAGCACGGAGATCGTGTTAAGCAAGCTGGTCCATCAACACCTGTATTGGTTCTTGGACTAAGTGGAGCACCTCAAGCTGGTGAGAAGTTTAAAGTAATGGAATCTGATCAAGAAGCACGACAATTGGCTTCTAAAAGATCTCAAATTGAAAGAGAACAGAGTAATAGAGCTAGTAAGCGTATATCTTTAGATGAAATTGGAAGACGTTTGGCATTAGGGAGTTTCAAAGAATTGAACTTGATTGTCAAAGGTGATGTCGATGGATCTATTGAAGCATTGTCAGATTCATTGATTAAGCTATCAGTTGAGTCAATACAAGTCAATGTAATTCATAAAGCTGTAGGTCAAATTGTAGAATCTGATATTTTATTGGCATCTGCATCTGATGCAATTATTATTGGTTTCCAAGTTAGGCCTTCAAATAGTGCAAGAAAATTAGCCGAAAAAGAAGGTGTTGAGATCAAGACTTATTCAATTATCTATGAAGCTATCACTGAGATAACTGATGCCATGGAAGGAATGCTTGAGCCTACTCAACAAGAGAAAATATCAGGTCAAATAGAAGTTAGAGAGACCTATAAAATCAGTAAAATTGGTACTATCGCTGGTAGTTATGTTACTGAAGGTAAAGTATACAGAAATAGTTTAATAAGAATCATCAGAGATGGTATTGTAATATACCCAACAAAAGAAGGTGTCATTGGTGAAATATCTGGGCTTAAACGATTTAAAGAAGACGTTAAAGAAGTAAGATCTGGTATCGAATGTGGTGTCACTATCAAAAACTTTAATGATATCAAAGTAGGTGATATAATTGAAGCTTACGAAATTGAAGAAATTAAGCAAACATTGTAAAAATATAAAAGCGGTAGAATATTATTCTATCGCTTTTTTTATTTGTATTCTGTATTTCTCAACTAACTACTTTCTATAGATAAGAAACATGGCTAATGAAAAATCTATTAGATAATAAAGTGGCATTGTATAATACCGTTGATTTTATACCTAATGATCCAATACAGATTCCTAAATTCTATTCAAAAAAGCAAGATATTGAGATTACAGCTTTTTGGACATCTATATTAGCATGGGGACAGCGTGTTACAATTATTAATAAATCTAAAGAATTGTTTGCATTAATGGATGGTGCACCATATGACTTTATCGTCAATCATACAGAGAAAGATAGACAACGATTTGAAAACTTTAAGCATCGTACATTCAACTATACTGATACATTATATTTTGTTGATTTTTTGCAACGACATTATCAAAAGTATGACTCGCTTGAAGATGCATTCCTAATAAATGATAAATTTCACTCTGTTGAAAAATCGTTAATTCATTTTAGAGATTACTTTTTTGATCACCCCAATGCTCCAAGCAGAACAACAAAACATATTGCAAGTCCAGCTAGAAAATCTACTTGCAAACGATTAAATATGTTTTTAAGATGGATGGTAAGAAAAGATGAAGCTGGTGTAGATTTTGGACTTTGGAATCGTATTCCTATGTCAGATCTAATGATTCCATTAGATGTACATGTAGAACGTGTAGCCAGATATTATAAGCTAATAAATAGAAAACAAAAAGATTGGAAAACGGTTGTAGAATTAACCTCAAGTCTTAAAAAATATGACCCTAACGATCCTGTAAAGTATGACTTTGCATTATTTGGTATGGGAATAAATAAAGTGTATTTATTTGAATGATGTCAAATAAATATTATTGCTTGTAGGCAACCTTTTTAAGTTTCAATGCATATAGATAAGGTATATTATATTTTAATTTTAATTAAATTACTTTAGTGTCTTTAGAGTTAATAAATAAATGTCAAAGAGGTGATCAAAAATCACAGCGAATTTTGTACGAACAGTACAGACAAAGTTGGTTTATGACTTGTTTGAGATATGGTAGTAATCGAACACAGGCAGAAGACATATTTCAAGATGGATTGATGAGTGTTTTTAAAAACTTGAAACAGTATGATTCTGATAAATCACAATTTATCACATGGTCTACAAAAATCATGGTAAATGCTGCGCTACAAAGTATTAGAAAGTGGAAAAAACTTGATATCTTTACAAATTCAGAGTACGTTGAGTTAGAAGAGGCAATACCTACTAATATATATGACGAATTAAGTGCTAAAGAGTTAACTAATCTTATTCAAAAATTACCAGATGGTTATAGAATAGTATTCAATATGTATGTAATAGAAGGTTTCAAACATTCAGAAATTGCTAATATTTTAAACATATCGAAAAACACTTCAAAATCCCAATTATTTAAAGCGAAAAGAATGTTAAGAATTAAATTAGAATCATTATTCCAAAATGAGTACAAATGAAAGATAATTTAGAAAATTTCTTTTTAAATAGATTGAAGGATAATCTACCTGCAGAAGCCGAGTGGAATATGCCATCTGATGATGCTTGGAATGTTGTCAATGAAGCGCTTCAAGAAAAAAAATCAAAAAAGAGACCTTTATTTTTTATTTGGTTTCTTGTAGGAATGGTTGGTTTAGGGTTATTATATTCTCTATTTGCGATACAAAATTTAAAACATCAAATAGCTGTATTAGAAAAAACTACTTTTATTGAGAAGATAGCGCTTCCAAATAATGCTGATTCAAATACTGACATTATATCAAATGAAGTAATAATTATTGAAGACAAAAAACAAGAAATTCAAGTATTAAATAATGATGGAGAAGAAATAAGTGATGATTTAATTTTGGTCAATAAAACAAAAGCACTTAATAATAAAGTAAAGCCTTCTATAGAATCTATAAAGCAACAGCCATTAAATACAGGAAATTTTGTGTCTGCTGAGACGAGAGCACAAACTAATAATACTTTAATAGCAGGTAGTTTTAGCACCAACAGATATAACAAAATTCTAACTGACTTAGGTAAAAAACCTGCTCAGGTAAATATTGAAACGCATGCGTCAGTATCTAGATCAAATACTAATATTCAACCAATATTATCAGCTCTTATGGAGCTTAGATCAAATGTAGGGCCAATAGAATTATTGTGTCCATCGCCAAAAAGTACAATAACTTCTGATGATGTAATATCATCCAATAAGTATGTAGAATTGTTTTTAGCACCAGTTTGGACTTCTGTGCCAACATCAGGAAGACCACCTTCAGAATTTGAAACATTTAGAGGTAGCGATATATTTAAATTAACTTATGCTGGAGGTATAAATTTTGGTAGAGAGATCTTACCAAATTTCTATATTAAATCAGGAATTAATTATCAAGGAATCAAGTATTGGTCAGCTTCAGATGTTTCGATAAATTATGATTCTTCATTGGAATTTCTAAATCTTGATGGAGAAATGGAAAACCTTCAAAAAGTCGTTATCCCAACGGCAATAGGGACAATGGTTTCTGATATAAATATGGTTCATCCAGTGGATTTACTTATTGAAGATAATGATCCCTTAGAAATTAATTTTGATATGCATCAGCAATTAGGTTATTTAAGTATTCCAATTGGTGTAGAATATAATATACCATTGGCAGATAAATTAGCACTAAATATAAGTGCAGGAATAAGTTGGAATCACTTGATAAGTACATCTAATATTATTATACCACTTGTAAAACACAATGGAAGTAAATTAAATGCTAAGTCAGTAAATGTTGGTAGTTTGAATGCTCCGAATATTTTTAATTATGCAATATCTACAGGAGTCGATTATTCGTTAAATGCAAAGTTTGATATGACACTTAGAGGCACTTATTTTAAAAACATAACTCCATTATTCAATATGGGTGAGATGACTACAAAAGCACAAGGAATTAGTTTAAGTTTTGGTATAAAGAATAAATTTTAATAGACTGGGCAACCTTTTTTATCTTAATAGCATAAATAGTATTGAAGTCTATAAAGACTAATAATTATTTATAAAATAAAACTTGTAAGATGAAAAAAATTAATTTATTATTTACATTAGTAGCTCTATTTATAATTACCTCTTGTGGTGATAAAGATACAACAAAAAATCTAAATTTAAATCTAAACGGCTTAGAAGACTTGGGTTCTGCTTATGTATATGAAGGTTGGATAATCGTAGATGGTGCTCCAGTATCGACAGGGATATTTACAGTTGATGGAGATGGAAAATTATCAGTATCTTCTTTTGAAATGGAGGAAGATGTCTTAAAATCTGCTACAAAATTTGTACTATCCATAGAGCCAAAAGTAGATTCTGATCCTGCACCTTCAGATACTAAAATTTTGGTTGGAGATTTTAATGGTAGCTCAGCAAATGTATCTATTGGTACTGTGGGAGATTTTGCTGACGCATCAGGAAAATATATTTTAGCTACCCCAACTAACGGAATGCCCTCTAACGAAAATAGCGGAATTTGGTTTTTAGACTTATCTTCAGGAAGTCCTGTTGCTGGGCTTAACTTACCTACTCTTCCTGCTGGATGGAAGTATGAAGGATGGGTAGTAATAGACGGTAAGCCTGTAACTACAGGAAAGTTTACAGCTGTTGATGCTACAGATGAAGCTGATCCATTTAGTGGAGACATGCCATTAGGTATGGTAAATAATGGCGGGTTTTTTCCTGGAGAAGATTTTCTAAACAATGCACCTTCTGGTCTTTCTTTTCCTACTGATATTGCTGGAGGTACAGCAGTAATCTCTATAGAACCTTCTCCAGACAATAGTGATGGTCCTTTTACGCTAAAACCATTGGTTCATGAAATTCCATCATCTGCTACAGATCATACTACATATACTATGGAGCAAAATTTAAACTTCCCTTCAGGAATAGTAAATAGATAATTGATCAAGTTAATAGGTTAAGATCTAATATTATGTTGAAGCCAAGAAATTATTAACAAATGAAGAGAGAAAGGTACTATTTGTATCTTTCTCTTTTTTTAATCGACAATCATAATTTTAGTTATAAAACTATCAGGTGTATCAAATGCTGCGGCGGCGGTACTAAATACAAAATACACACCAGCAACCGCTTTTCTTCCATTATAATCTTTACCATACCATATAGCTTGACCACCTAATGCCTTGGTTTCAAATACTAATTTTCCATTTATATCTGTGATTTTAACATTTGCATCTCTAGCTAATCCTTTGATCGCAATAGGACCAGAATAATCAGGTCTTACTGGATTAGGAAAAGCAAACACCGTCCTATCGTGTATAGACTTAGATCCAAGTGTCTGAGTACGATAAGATTGTAATCCTTTGAGCGTAGAAATATACATTATACCATTGTCTTTATCAAACTCAAAAGCGTCTATTACATTTGAAAACAATGGAGAATTATCTTCATTAAATTGTAGTATTAATGTTTCACCATCTGGTGATTGAACAAATATTCCATTTCTAGTTCCAAACCATTTTCGATTAGCACCATCAATTTCTATAGCCCGTATATCTTGGGTTTCTAGTAAAAATGCTGGGATATTATCTTGTAATACTTTTCTTCTACTTCCTATATTATCGGAATCAAATATTGACGAACCACTATCAAATATTACTGGACCTTGGCTTGTTCCTACCCATATTTCACCGTCTAAATCTTCGGCTATTGTATTTATTTTTCCAGTTGCTATTTCACTATTAGAGTTATTGATCAATCTGCTGCGATCATCACTTTTATCATCTAAAGTACCGTTGTCATCAAATACAATGACTCCACCAGATCCGCCAGCTAATACAGACCACTTATATCCATTTTGATCTACTATAACTTTTATGAGTGTATTACCTCCTACAGGATCAAATGAGTACCATTCTCCTTCGGAAGTTAAGGCTACTAATGGTGCAGGCGATCCATAATTATTGATCCACAAAGTATTATTATCATCAAATGCTAATCCAGATACACGTTCTCGTTGGCTATCTCCTACAGTTCCTTGCAAGTCACTATTGTCTTCTCCATGGTGAATAGCTGTACCATCAACTGGATTATATTCTAAAATCCCTTCTTTATATGATGCAGCGAATACTCTATCATCATCAGGGTGAGGCTCTATCTGATAGATATTCGATAGATCTTTTTGGCTTAGTATAGGTAAGGTCTTCTTACTATAAATATTCCATATACCATCTTCAAAAATATAGAAGCCTGTACCTTTATTCTGTGGAGTAAAATTTTCTTTTACCCCTCCAGTCGCTACATAAAGTACTCCTTTTTTAACATTTAAATCGCTTGCAGTTTCTGTAGATGGAGAATTGGCAAATACTTCATGGCAACCATTTGTATCATTGTCAGTATATCTGATTCCATCAAAACCATCGGCATACCAGATCCTTCCTTGCTGATCTTCTACTGCATATCGAGTTAATCTTGTACAGCTTGAACCACCTACAATAAAGTTATTATTTTGATCAAAAAACAATGCTAGTCCAGTGCTTCCTCCTTGTTTTTGAATACCTACAATCAATCTTTCGTTGGCTGGAGCAATAAAGTTGATATTGTAATTTGTAAAATCTATTAATTCTATATGAACAAAAATATCTTCATCATTAGCTCTGTAATAAAGTTGATTTTCAACATTTATATATAAAGCACCATTGAATGTTTCAATATTATTAGAGCTATATACTTGTGGTAATCCGTCTTGTTCAGCGAGTAATTTCCAATCGGAAAAATCTGCAATATTAGAAGTTGTACCTTTATCAATATAATAGACACCGTCGTCTGTAGCTGCATATAGTTTGCTGCCTATCGAAGTTATGTCATTGATAACAATATTGGTGATAATTGTCGAACCAAATTCTAATTTTTCAGTATCTAATTCTACAATTCCGAATGCTGTTCCAATGAATAATGTCTGTTTGTCAAAAATATGGATGTCATTGATTGCTCTACTTCCAATGAGATTGAGATTATCTTTGATATTGGATAAGTTGATAATTTCATTGTCATTGACAATATCAATATTACTGTTTTCGTATACAATTATTAATTGTTTGTTGAAATTGTCGTATCGTACAGTCTTTGCACCAGAATCACTAAGGCCGTCAACTTTTGATCTAAACATCCAATCATCAACATCATTTTTATTGATACTAAAGACTGATATCCCTGTAGCATAATATATTTTATCCTCACTTTGAGTTACTGATTTACCATCATTGTAAGGAAGAAATGATTGCCATTCTCCGAGACGTTGATCTATTTGACTATTACCTTCAATATTATATACAAGAATGAAAAATAATACACACAATTTTGATATATATCGCATTCGCTTTTTAATTTTTTATTGAATCACGTTTAAAACGATACACAACCGTATTAAGTATTTAGTAGTAAGTTTTTTATTTAACCTATAGAAGTGTTACTCCATGTATAGGAAAAATTATAATAAAAATTTATACTTAAAACTGATTATCTAATTAATGTGATGTCCCCTTTGTCTAGCAATTGTTTGCCATCGATTACGTATGATACGTACCACATATATACTTCTGCAGAAGCGCGTTCACTATCAAACATTCCATTCCATTTTTGATTTACATCGTTGGTTTCAAATACAGTCTGTCCCCATCTATTAAATACTTTGAAGTCAAATTCTGATATTGTCGATAAATCTAAATCAAAGCTTAAAGGTCCAAAAGTCAATTCGTTTTCTTCGTCTCCTGTAGGAAAAAACGCTAACGGATATTTGAATACACCACAATAGTTAAAAGCAAAAATAGAATCTTCAAATATTACATCCTCCTTACAATTTTTTGCTATTACATAATATGTAGAAAGCGGTAATTCTTGTGTTGGATTATTTTGTTGCACATTAACATTATTTATATTAATTTCTAAAGTAACTTCTTCAGAACTAAGTACATTCCCTTCTCCATCTACTGCTGAAAAAATCACAAACGGTGGATCAACATCACAATTGGGATTAGCTACAACATCAACTTCTGTAAGCAGATTATAAGGTTCTAATGTAACAGTAGCTGTTTTTTCTTCGCCACAATCATCCGTAATTGTAACCATATATGTAGCATTGGTACTAAGCATTTCTGTTGATACATCTATTCGTGATATAGCAAATCCACTGCTTACAAATATACTTTCAGCTTCTCCTGTACTCCATTTAAAATCAACACTCCCTCCCGAGCCTTGATAAGATGCTGTCAATACATAACCATCATTACTACATGCTACTGCTGCAGAAGAAGGTGTTAACTCAAGTGTTGGAGGTTGTATTATTGGGAAGATCACATTGACACTTGCTGTAGCTTGTTCTCCACAAGCATCGATTATAGTGACTGAATAACTACCTTCAGTATCAACATCAATAAAATCAGATGTTTCTAAAGTGCTCCACAATATCGATTGAACCATTGCACCAGGTTGATAATTTAGATTTAATCTAACTGTACTTTCAGAACAAAACTGAGTATTGTCTTCTGCTATAATAACCATTGGTAAAGATAATCTTGTCACCTCTACTGTATCACACATCGTATAACATACATCTTCAGTAATAGTAACTGTTACAGAATACTCTCCTTCTTCAGTAATATTTATAGTGTCATTTGTTTCTTCTGTACTCCACAGATATGAAACCACATCGTCTTCCAAACCTGTAGATGCTACTAAGATAGTATCTATTACTTCATTTGGACAGAATGGTGCCAATTGAGTAATATTAAGAACTGGTGGAGAAAAACCATCATAAATAGTATATTCTGTTTCGAAATCATTAAAAAATATACCTCCATTTTCAAAACCAACAATAATAGTATCTTGAGAGAAAACTAATTCTTGTGTATTACTTGGTATGGTATCGGAGCACATAGCTACACCAGAAGCATCATGTTTCATTACATTGAGCACATGCATTCCATCTTTGAATCCATGACCCACTAATACACCACCACCTGTAGATTTTACTGGAAGTAAACTAGTACTAAATACTTCTTCACTAAAGTTAGTTTCATGTGCAGTCATTTGTCCATTATAGACAGTCGTCCAATTGATAGAACCATCTCTATTAAAATTAGTGGTAAAATATTGAGAAGTATCTTTTTTGGAATAGATTCCCGAGCACCACAATGATCCATCTTTACCTTCAATAATATTTCTGATAGAAGTATATCTATCTATGATAGGTAATGTCGGGTCATTTAAATTAAAGTTTTTAACCATAGTAAGTCTTCCTATGGTATCTATCAATGCTATAAAACCTAATGTAGGAGCTGCAAAATCTACATCATATTGACCTACAATAGCTACAAATCCATCATTAAGCGATACTATTTCATAAGGTAGAATGCTATTTACAAATGCATCTGTAGTTTCAAATGTATATTCATTAGACCATACTTGATTACCAATACTATCAAGTCGAGTAACTAAAAAGCTACGATCAACAAATTCTCCAACTGTACCTAATGTTAAGATCATAGAGTCTTGAGTAGTTTTGATATCGACTAATTCTACAATTTTGGAATCCCCGTTTTGGTTTTCGAATGTGTATGTTTTTGACCATTTTAAGTCATCAGCTGGCCCTATTCTGCTTAGAGTTGGTCTTGTTCCAGATGTGCAAAGTATATTACTGCCTTTAAAAAAAGTTGCAATTTGAGGAGCAGATTCAAAAGTTGCAAATTGATTGCCACCAACTTTTTTTACAAATGCATTTTCTCCTCCATCAATTGATATTTTTCCAAAAAACTCAGAAGCATCACCATTTACTGTAGCATCAACTACAAATAGTATACTATCAAGTGCTTCATTAACTGATAGCTTAGCAACTCCTACTATTTCAACGGTATCTCTTCCAAAATCCAATTGTTTAGACCATTTTATATTTCCCTTCATATCATGAACAGAAAATACCAATGCTTGATTTTCAGCTTCAAATTTTCTAGTCCCTACAGTTATCACTTCACCATTGGTTGTAGTACTATTCATGTGATAAAAAATTGTATCATTTAAGGCGGTTTCATATAATCTATGAAACGATACTTGAGAAAACCCCATGATTCCAATTAATGTAAGTGCCAAAGTGATAAATATTCTGATTTTCATCTGCTATTTTTTATTATTTCATTCTAAAAGGCAAAATACAGCTTTTAGTTTATTACTTGCAATAATTATTTAGTTAATTATTAGTATTGTCTTTAAAACTATTGATAAATACGAGATTTTTGGAAAACATTGATTATTCCAGCATTAGGTTTACTATTATAACGTTAATGAAGTGATAAAATATATTATCAGTTTAAAATATTATTGCACACTATTTTATTAATAGTGTATAAGATAAACTATAATTTGTACATTTATATTTTATATCAGTACGTATTCTAGATATTTACCAATCCTATGAAGAACATAACGTTTCCCGTGAAATTTATTTTTAAACTATCAACGCTTTCCAATGATTTTACCGCTA
>JAZGFO010000055.1:0-2381 GCA_036479655.1 Saprospiraceae bacterium | reverse complement strand
TATATAGTGCAACTATTGAATTTTGCAAGAAAAACGGTGCTTTTAACCCTCGTACTATGGGGACAGTACCCAATGTAGGACTTATGGCTCAAAAAGCCGAAGAATATGGCTCGCATGACAAAACTTTTGAAATAAAATCAGATGGCAAAGTGAGTATCATCGACAATAATGGAAAAGTACTCATGTCGCACGAAGTAGAAACTGGTGACATCTGGAGAGCCTGCCAGACGAAAGATGCACCTATCGAAAACTGGGTAGAATTAGCTGTAAAACGTGCAAGAGCAAGTAACACACCTGCAATATTTTGGTTAGATAAAGATAGAGCTCATGACAGAGAATTGATCAAAAAAATCGATGTATATCTTCCAAAACAAGACACTTCTGGTCTTACTATAGAAATCATGACACCTATTGATGCTACTAATTACACCTTGGAAAGAATGAAAAATGGAGAAGACACAATCTCTGTAACAGGTAATGTATTGAGAGATTTTAATACCGATTTATTTCCAATATTAGAAGTAGGTACAAGTGCCAAAATGTTATCAATAGTACCACTTATGAATGGAGGTGGACTATTTGAAACAGGGGCAGGAGGATCAGCACCAAAACATGTTCAACAATTTGCTAAAGAAAATCATTTAAGATGGAATTCGTTAGGAGAGTTTTTAGCGTTGGCAGTATCTTTAGATCATTTTAGCGAAGTAAACAACAATAAAAAAGCCAAAGTATTAGGGGAAGCATTAGACATTGCTACTGAAAAAACACTAACCAATATGAAATCTCCATCAAGAAAAGTAAAAGAACTTGATAATAGAGGAAGTCATTATTATTTGGCATTATATTGGGCAGAAACTTTAGCAACACAATCAAACGATATAGAATTGAAAAATCAATTTAAATCAATCGCAAAAGCTTTGGCTGCTAATGAAGAAATAATTGTTGAAGAATTAAAAAATATACAAGGAAATTCGGTATCAATGGGAGGATATTATAGTCCAAATCAAAATGTGCTTTCTAAGGCTATGAGGCCAAGCAAGACATTTAATGAAATAATAGACGGAATTAAATAAATTTTGTAAAAATCTGTAAATTGATGGAATATACTATGATATTGGTCGATATTTATCTAAGATCATGAACCAAATGACTTGTTTATTAATTTATCTATACAAATAACTACTATGAGCAATAACAAAGGCTATTCATTTATTGGAGGAAAAGGCAATCCTCTTGGTTCGACTGGAATGATTATTGGGTTGATTGTTGTGATGGTGGCTTTGTTCTTTTTGGCACAAGGAGTGTTTTGGTTATTGAGTAAATTAGCAATTGGCTTGTTTATTATTGCGCTAATCATGGATTATACAGTAGTTACTGATTATCTTAAATTTGTATGGAAACTATTGAAAGAAAACCCAATAATGGGTATAATTGCTATTGTATTGACAGTGGTTGGATACCCAGTAGTTGCTGGTCTATTATTTGGTAAAGCTTTGATGAAAAGGCAAATCAAAAAAGTATTTGGTCCTTTGCAAGAAAAAGCTGCTGCAGAAGAAGAATTTACAGATTTTGAGGAAATTGAGGATGATGTATTAGAGCTACCTAAATTGAAAAAAACAGTCCAACAAAGAGGGACTACAGATAGTGACTATGAACAATTATTTGATTAAATAAAATCCTTTACCATCTTTGAAACTGTTCTATTTACAATATCGTTTTTAACAATATCTAGCTACGCCTATTTAATCTATTGGTTGTATAATTCTTGGGGCAATATTCCTGAATGGTCTATTCCAAATGAATATATTCCTAATACAGTTGTATCGGTTATTATTGCTGCCAGAAACGAAGAAGATACTATTGAAAAATGCATTTTATCTATCCTTAATTGTAATTACCCAAAAAGTTTATTAGAAATAATTGTTGTAGATGATCACAGTACTGATCAGACAAATGCTATAATAAAAAAATATACTAACCAAGGTATCAAGCTCCTTAATTTAATAGAAACTACAGGAAAGAAACAAGCAATTTCAAATGCAATTCAAGCATCAAAAGGGAAACTTATTATTTGTACTGATGCTGATTGTATAGTATCTGCTACTTGGCTAAATAGTATCGTTAGTCTATATCAAAGTAATTCTAAACGGCTTATTGTTGCTCCAATTGTATATAAATCCAATACATCAATAATACAGAAATTTCAATTTTTAGATGGCATAAATAATATGTGTGTAACAGCAGTAGGTATAGATAAACAGTCATTTTTTCTAGCAAACGGTGCAAATTTTATTTATGAAAAATCTCTCTTCAATGAAATAAATGGACTTGATGATTCGATGCACATTCCATCCGGAGATGATGTTTTTTTAATAAAAAAA
>JAZGFO010000054.1:0-15950 GCA_036479655.1 Saprospiraceae bacterium | reverse complement strand
CCACAAACTAATGCCAACATTGAATTCCAGGCCCATACAGCCACTGGAAAATTAAATGCTGATATAATACCAACCACACCTAATGGGTGCCATTGCTCATACATTCTATGATTTGGTCTTTCTGAATGCATTGTTAAGCCATATAATTGACGTGATAGTCCTACTGCAAAATCACAAATGTCTATCATTTCCTGTACTTCTCCATATCCTTCTTGAAGAGACTTACCCATTTCGTAAGATACCAACTTTCCTAAAGCTTCTTTGTTGGCTCTTAATACATCTCCATACTGCCTTACTATTTCGCCTCTTTTGGGAGCAGGAATTGCCCTCCATTTAATAGATGCTTTTGCAGCTGTCTTTACAATTTTTTCATATTCCTTCTTTGTCGTTACGCTTACGCTGCCAATTAACTTGCCATCTACAGGAGAGTACGATTGTATATAGTCAGAAGAAACTGACGACTTTAGCCCAGTCCAAGAACCATTGTTCTTTTTTGCTAAGCCTAATTTTTTTAGAAAACTAGTATTCATTTTTATTAGGATTTAATTTTTAATGTTGTTATGCAAAAATAAGAAATGTTTTGATGGTAATGATTGTTTTCATATAATAGTATTTATTTATATTCTAACTCAAATATTAAGTAGAAAATTTAATCTATTTTTTTTAAAAAAATATTAAATTGAGTATCTTCATTTTCTGAAAATAAAAATATGTACACAGCAACTATACTTACTATTGGAGATGAGCTTTTAATAGGTCAGACTATAGATACAAATTCCACATGGATTGGACAAGAACTAAGTAAATTGGGCATAGTTTTAAAAGAAAAATTATCCGTTACCGATACCAAGAAAGGGATTGTTTCTGGATTGCAAAGAGTAATGATTGAGGCAGATATAATAATAGTTACTGGTGGATTAGGTCCTACTAAAGATGATATAACCAAAGACGTTTTGGCGGAGTATTTTGGAATGAAAATGGTCTTTGATCAAGCTACTTATGATAGGATTGTCCGACTATTTAGACGATGGGAAAAACCGCTAACCTCAGCAATCAAGAATCAATGTAATATGCCAGATGATTGCACGCTTCTTGATAATAAAATGGGAACTGCTCCTGGAATGTTATTTGAAATAGATAATAAAATAATCATCTGTATGCCGGGTGTCCCTTTTGAAATGAAATATATCATGGAAAACAGTGTAATTCCATTGATAAAAGATAGATTCAAAGGTCAATCTATTGTACACTATACTATAATGACTGCATGTATAGGAGAATCAAGGATTGCTGATATGATAAATGATATTGTAAGCAGTTTTCCTAAGCACATATCGATAGCTTACTTGCCGTCTTTAGGAAGTGTCAAACTTAGACTGACGGCAAATGGAGAAAATCGAAATCAATTAGAGTCGGAAGTAAAAAACATTGCAAATAATATAGTAGATATTATAGGAAGTCCAGTATATGGGTATAACGAACAAAAAATTGAACAAAGAATAGGTGAATTAGCTATCCAAAAAAACATTACTATAGGTACAGCAGAATCATGCACTGGCGGAAAAATTTGTAGTCAATTAGTAAGTATCTCAGGGAGTTCTCAATATTACAAAGGGTCTGCAATTACTTATTCTAATAAATTGAAACATAAAATGTTGGACGTAAGCTTAGATACATTAAACAAATATGGAGCAGTAAGTAAAAAAGTAGTAATAGAAATGGTAAAAGGAGGCACAAAAAATATTGGTGTAGATGTAGTTATTGCGATCTCGGGTATTGCTGGTCCATCGGGTGGCTCTGAAGAAAAACCAGTAGGTACTACATGGATTGCTTGTGGGACAATTGATAATATCAAAACAATGAAAATTCAAGGGGGGAAAAACCGAGAAAAAAATATAGCGTATGCAGCTTATTATGCCTTGGATATGTTGAGATTGTATCTTGAAGAAATGTAATCAAAAATATCTTATAACCCTTCCCTCAATAACCGGTAATTAGATAGTATTTTAAGCAGTTCTATTGTGTTTATTGTTTTTGATACCATAAAAAAGTATATACCCATAACAACACATTACAAATATTAGAGATAATTTAAAGCCAACATTGTCGGTTAATAAACCAAATAATGGAGGGATGATAGCTCCCCCAACAATAGCGGTGCACAATAAGCCAGAAGCTTTTGGTTTTAATTCGCCAAGACCCTCTATTGCTAATGTAAATATTGTTGGAAACATAATAGAATTAAATAATCCAACAGCTAAAATACTCCACATAGAAAGGAGTCCTGTTGTATTTATAGAAATAAGAATTAACAATATCGCAATGCTGGCAAATAAAGCCAAGACTTTACCTGGTTTCATTATTTTAGTAAAATACGAACCTGCAAAACGACCAATCATTGCACCAGTCCAATAAAACAAAACAAAAATGCCTAACAGTGCTTTATTGTCTGCCTCTTCAAGTGATTTGAAAAATAGTCTTGCTATAAAATTTGCAATATTCATCATTGTTGGGCTATCCTTAACTAAAACAACTAGATTCATCTCCATAAAATAATTAATGAGATAACTTCCTATAGCAACTTCGGCCCTACATAAAAGAAAATACCAAGTACCCCAAACATCAAATTTTTATTTTTTAAAACTTGTAGATATGTTCCAGAAGAAGATTTATCCATCAACTTAGGTAATTTTGCAAAAAAGAAAACAACAGCAATAAAAACAATAAATACAGCCAAACCAATAAAAGGCATTTGCACTGCTGCTGCTTCGGCAGTAAAATAAGCATCTTTGGCAGTTGCGCTCAAAGAGTTAATCTCGCTATCTGTTTTGATAGTGTCACTTAAAATAAATAAAGCACCGATTGCAGGAGCAATAGCAGCACCTAAAGAATTAAATGCTTGAACAAAATTTAATCTGCTTGATGCTCCTTCTTCGCTTCCGAGAGCAACAATGTATGGATTGGCTGCAACTTGCAAGATAGTCATACCACCAGCTAAAGTAAAATAAGCAAGCATAAAAACTCCAAATATTCGATATGATGCTGCTGGATAGAATAATAAACAACCAGCTCCCATAGTCAATAAACCTAAAATAATTCCACGTTTATATCCAATTTTAGACAATATATAACTGGCGGGTATTGACAACAAAAAATAAGCTCCAAAAAAAGCGAATTGTACTAAACCTGCCTCAAAATAGGAAAGTGTAAATAACTCCCGTAACCGTGGAATTAAAGAGTCAACCAATACAGTTATAAAACCCCACAGGAAGACTAACGTGGTTAACAAGATTAGGGTACTTCTGTATGATTTTTCTTGAGTCATTGTATTGTATATTATTAAGCTTATTTAACTTTAAGCCAACTCGCTGGATTTAGCTTTTGTTTTTCTTTCCAAAATTCAAAGTGTAATATAGGGTTATCAATATTAGATAATCTACCAATAGTTTGTCCAGATGATACACGTTCACCTTTTTGAATTATGATAATTTTTATTTTACTATACACACTATAGTACTTTCCATGTTGGATGATGACCATATTATCGTATCCAGGAATGTTTGTGATACTTATTACTTCTCCATCAGCTACAGCAGAGACAGTGGCTGATGATTTGCAAGTAATATCCACACCATTATTGTTAATGGTTACGTTTTTTATAGTTGGATGGGCTTGCTTTCCAAAACTAGAAGAAACGTATCCACTACTTGGCCAAGCCAATTTATTTTTTTCAATCTTACTCGAAAAAGATACATTTCCCGTTCTTTTTTTAGACAATTCTGCCAATATTACTTTTTCTATTTCGTCATTTAATTGTTCTCTTTGCCTTTTATTCTTCTTAATATTTTTAAGCAATTGTTTTTCTTCTTTCTTTAATTTTTTAAGAATTTCATCTTTTTTATTCTGATCTAATTGCAGTTTTTTAGCATTCTTTTTTTCTGATGCAAGAAGTTGACTTGTTGTAGCTTTTTCAATGTTTATTACTTCGTTTTGATTAGTAATACTTCCTTTTAATTGATTAGAATTAATAGTTTTCTGCTTTACATAATTCTCAAACTGTTTGCTATATCTCCATTTTAAAAAAGCTTCGTTGACACTATTAGAAGAAAATATATAAGCCCATTTATTACCAGCCAAATCTCGCATATACATTTTTCTAGCAAGTTGGATATACTGCATATCTACGAGTGCTATATCAGAATTGAGGTCTATTATTTTATTTTTATTGTCTGCTATTGACTGGTCTGCTTTTTTTAATTGGTTTTGGATGTTTTTAATTAAGGCTTTACGATTCTTAATTTGATTTTCTATTGTTCTAAGATCCTTTAATGTTGCTTTTTTATTGGATTTTGTCTTTTCAAGATTTTTAGAATTTTCTTCAATTTGTTTTATTATTCTATTCCTTTCTTTTTCAAGTTGAGATCGCGATTGGGCTTGTACATTGACAATATACAAGATACTAAAAACCACAAAAAAAGTTTTTTTAATAAATCCTTTCATAGTGTGAAGGTATAGAGAATTTAGTTTTTTTTGCAACATCTAATTCTATCTTCTTCATTTTTAATGTAATTTCTGCTTTACCGTCTTTTAGATAAGGTGTAGATATGTGTCTTCGATGTGCCATTTTGATTTTATTGTCAATCAGTCGATAATCATCATATTCAAATATTGTTTCTTTTCCCAAATAATCATAAACAATCATTTTATCTAAAAGCATAGAATAGCCATTAACCCAATAGTCAATTTCTAAATCATCAAATGTAGAAGCTATTATATAGTGATCATTGATGGTTTTTATACTTGTTGATGCAGTATCAGGTAGTATAATATTACCACATAAGGCTTGTTGTAAATCTTGGAAACCTAAACTAATACCTAATTGGTTAATTATATGATCTGTTTGTCCTTTTTGATAGGTTCCGTTTACTCGATTTAGCCCTACATATGTATTCTCAGTTACTAACGTTCTAGCAATTTCAACACTTAATTTTTTAATAACAGACCAAATAATACTGTCTTTTTTGAGCCTAATATATGTTGTTCCACTTATGCCTTCATCTGGGGTGTCAAGAGAGATACCTGCCTTACAAGCATACCATTCAAAATCATAATTATGATCTTTCAATGCTTTTAAAAGCTCAGTTTTTGATCTTTCTGGAAGGGGCCCAACATGTGAAAACTTCTTTTTAGTTTTACATCCTGAATTTAACAAAACAACAATAATAGTTATCCAGAAAAATATTGATTTTCTCATCTTGATTGTTTAGCCTTTTATTTTTTTCATTAATACTGGTGTATCAATTCCAACTTGCTGGGCTTTTTTCCAAAATTTTAAAGCATCTTTTTTTTCACCCTTTTTTAATAAAATATCTCCCATAGCTTCAAGTGCATAACCACTTTTATTATCGCTTAATTCCAATGCTTTTTCTACGTTACTTATTGCTTTTTTGGGATCTCCTTTGAGTGCATATGCACGACCTAACTCTGCATACATATTGCTTTTATAATACAAGTTTTTGCCTGATACCATCAGACCATCAGAGAGAATATCTATAGCTTCTTCGATCTCACCAGTCATAGCGTAAGCTCTACCGTAGTATTGATATGCAGAAGCTTTGTTGGGATATAGATCCAATGCTTGAGTGGCTACATCTTTTAATTTTGGATAAGCTTCAGTTATATTCAATACATCCATTAAACCCTCCCATACTGTATAGACATTATTGTTGATTGTAAGAGTTTTTTCATATGCTTTTGTAGCATCTTTATAACGATTGGCAGTTACAAATATATCACCCTTCAATGCATATGCTTTAGCTTCCTTGGGATGGTTAAGCGCGATTTTATCTGACAATGTTATCAATGCATCTATCAATTCTTTGTCATTGTTTTCATTGGCTTTTTGTACGTAAGGTACAAGTTCAAGTATTTTGGTATCTACTGGTATTGATTTGTTATTTATAATCGGACTTAATGATAATAGATAATTATTGTCTTTGCCGCCTTTAGCATTTGCTTTTGATATAGCCATATTAGCTGTGGCATCATTAACATCTAAAGCTAATATTATTTTATACGTATCTAATGCTTTATCATTTAAGCTATTTTTATTGTAAAATGCAGCTAGGTTTTTTAAAAACCTTACATCATTTGGAAAGGCTTCAGATAATGCTAATAATTCTTGACTTGCCTGCTTGCTATCATTAAGTAATTCATATATTTCAAATTTTCTGTGTGATATTTGTTCGTTTATTCCTATTACTGATTCGAGTTTGTCATACACGGCTATGGCTGCTTTTTTGTCGTCTTTTATAAGGTACACTGTAGCTAATGCATCAGCATATTCTTCTGAAGAAGCGTCTATTTTTACAAGTTGTTTTAATACTGAAAACCCTTCATCGTGTTTTTCTTGTTCTATACATATCATTGCATAGTTGCTCAGTACATATTCGTTATTAGGAGCGTATTCAGTAGCTTTTTGTGCGTATTTGTATTCGTTATAAGCATCATTTCTTAAGTGGTATATTTTAGATAGCTCTAATGCAATTGTAGGATTTTTCCTGTTTTCACCATACAGTTTTTTTAAAATTTCTTCTGCTTTATCCAATCTCCCGATGAGTAGATGTTTTTTTGCTTCTACAAATTTATCTTGAATTTCTATTTCTTCTTCAGTATATCTATTGTCAGAATCTTGTGCAGTGATTCTAAAGGAAATTAAAAGTAGGAGTATTAGTAATTTTTCTTTCATTAGTATTAAATTGGCTTGTGTATACTACAACTAAGACGATAATATATTGATTTAAGTTTCTAAAAGAACAGATTTTAAGACATTTTTATATATCACTGCTCAAGATTAATTAAATATCTAATTTATTCTTCAATTTCGTTCGTTTTTTTCGATTTACAAAACCCATATACATATATATTAAAGCAATTATGTTGGTAATACACATAATAGTAACTCTTAAAACCACCATACTATCACCCTTATGAATGGCCTGATTAAGTGGATTAATAACTAAAGAACTGAAAACTATCAATATAATTATTGTAGCTATTGTTGATACTATTTTATCTTGATAGGTTACTCCATTGGTCAAAGGCAGTAAAACTATACCCATTCCGATTGGAAAAAATGCATCTTTTGAAGATGTGCTTAAGTATCCAATCCCTCCTATTAAGATAAGTGTAAAAGCGTTAAGAATATGTGCTTGTTGAAGATTCATCTATTTATTGTTATAAAAAGTAAAATTAACAAAAATGATTAGTATCGATATAACTAATCAAGATACTTAGTTTTAAAATGTCTTTAACAATTAAACAATTATATAGTTTAACTGTTTTGAATAGAGATTATTATTAATAAAAACACTAATGGCAAAATACTCTATAAATGACGTAGAAAAACTATGTGGTATAAAAGCTCATACACTACGTATTTGGGAAAAACGTTTTGGTATAGTCTGCCCTAAACGTACAGTTGCTAATAGACGATTTTACTTAGATGATGATCTTAGGTTAATACTAAATATATCTTTACTAAATCGGAATGGCTATAAAATCTCTAAAATTGCTAAAATGCAAGAATTAGAAATTAGAAAATTGGCTGCTGAATTGACAGAAGTTAATCTGGACTTAGATGATCATATAGAAGCTTTGATGTTTGCCGTTACAGAATTAAATGACTACAAGTTTTCTAAAATCATTGATTTAAGAATAAAAAATAATGGGTTTGCTGCTACAATAAATGATACCATATATCCGCTGATGGATAAGATGACCATACTCTGGATAGATGGTATAGTTAAAGGCATTCACGACGTTTTTGTGAATAACATAATTAAGCAAAAAACATTAGCCGCTATTGATCATTTGTGTAGTAGGTATAATCCTGATAGTTATAAAGTTATGATATTTTTGCCCAAAGGAGATTCTTATGAATTAAGCCTTCTGTTTTTGCATTATTTCTTGCAAGTAGAAGGAATGAATATTATGAATCTTGGATCAGACATGTCTATAGAAAGTGTACTTGAAGCATTTGATATATATCAACCCGATTATATTTTCACATTATTTAATGATAGTGACTTCTATGGAAGTAAACTTCAAACCTATATAAATAGATTGAGTTTTTCTATTTCAGATGTGCCACTCTTAATATCAGGCAACCAAATTAAAAAACAAAAACTATCTTTGCCTTGCAATGTAAAGATATTGGAAAAAATGTGCGACTTAAAATCCCAATTCAAAATAAATAAATCGACTGATTGTAAAGACTAATAATATTTATTCAAAAACATTTAAAATTATATACATGAAAAACATTTTCAAAATTTCTTTTTTACTACTATCATTAAGTTTTATTGTTGCTTGCAAATCTAAAGGTGACAGTGCAAAAGTGAGTGATACGGCCGGAAAGGTGACAAAAGCAGAAGGCAAAAATTTTAAAGTAAATACTAATGTAAGTAAAGTTATTTGGGTAGGAACCAAAGCGACTGGTAGCAGCCATAATGGAACTATCAACTTATCAGAAGGGTCATTAAGTATGAAAGATGGCAATATTACAGGAGGGTCATTTGTATTGGACATGAATTCTATTACAGCTCTTGATCTTGAAGGAGATGACAAGGCGTACCTTGAAAGTCACCTTAAAGGGATGTCGGATAAAAGTGCTGATGATTTTTTTAATGTAAGAAAATTTCCAAAAGCTAAATTTAACATTACTAAAGTATCAAACTTAACAGGAAATAATGATGCTACACATCTTATCTATGGTAATCTTACAATGAAAAACACTACAAAGCAAGTAGGGTTTAAAGCAAAAGTTAGTGTTGCGGGCAATGCCGTTAATGTATCTACTCCTTCTTTCAAGATTAATAGGACAGACTGGGGCATTAAGTATAACTCTCCTACGTTTTTTCAAGGTCTTAAAGACAAAGCAATAAACAATGATATAGAGTTAAAAATCAATATTGCGGCTAAAGCATAATTAGATTTTATAATATTTTAGGGTTGATTCAAGAAATTGAGTCAACCCTTTTTTTTACCCAATCCTTTAGTTTTCTTATTTCTTTTTTACTGGCGATTGTCTTACACTGTGCTAAATATTTGTTAAAAAAGTTCCAATTACTGCACTTCATATAATAATAACGCTCAAAAAAAGTTTCCTTACATTTAGAAAACGACCAAAACCCCAAGACAACAAAGACCCATATTGGCACGGTTGTTGATATTTAGTGTATTATATATGTAATTAAATTATAATGTATAAAACAAGCGAATGTCAAAAATAAATGTATCTTTGCGCGCCGAAAACATATTTTACGATTTAATATAATATATAAAACATTTATTAATTGTTGTTTACATGTCCCCCGATACAGTATGTAAACAATAAAACCCCTAACCGATTTTATATTTAAATTATTTAACCATGAACAAAATATTACTTATTGCCAGTCAATATAATAAAGTGCTAATTTGGGTTTTCCTAATTAGTATACTTAGTTCTTTTTCTGTCTCTGCATCTTCTGATGATCTAATAGAAGGACGAATACTAAGTCTCAATAGTTCTGTAGACATAAAGTATAATAAAGAGGTGGGTAAGCGCGTAAAACAATATACTGTAAAACAGAGAAAGACAACCGAAATCCTATTAGGGAGAGTAAGTATATATTTTTCAACTTTCGAAAATATATTAAGAGAAGAAGGTCTTCCTGATGATCTTAAGTACCTTGCTGTGATTGAGTCTGGTCTTAGACCAAGAGCTACATCTAGGTCAGGAGCTGCTGGTCTGTGGCAGTTTATGAAACCAACAGGAAGAATGATGGGATTAGATATCAATCGTACTATCGATGAAAGAAGAGATGTAAAAAAATCTACTCGTGCTGCGGCTAAATATTTAAAACATCTCCACGATAGATTTGGAGATTGGACACTTGCTTTAGCCGCATACAATTGTGGTCCTGGTAATCTAAGAAAAGCAATCAGAAAATCTGGTGGACATAAAGATTTTTGGAAAATACAAAAATACCTTCCTAAAGAAACTCGACAATACATCCCTAAATTTATAGCTATATCGTATGTTATGAATTATTATTATGAGCATGATCTTGTAGCAAATATGCCAGATCAAGAAATGCTGTTTACCAGTTCTGCACAGGTATTTCAAAAAATATCATTTAAAGGGTTAAGTAATGATGTTGGTGTAGATTTAGAAACAATAAAAAATCTCAATCCTTCTTATATAAAGAATTATATACCAAAGTCAAAAGAAGGAAAATATGATTTGATATTGCCTACTCATAATATGATCCATGCAACTAATAACTATCATGTATTAGCCAGGATCCCTAACAAAAGAATTATTGAAATAGTAAAGATCGTCGAGCAATTGCCAAGAGACATCGTCAAAATTCAAGAACTTGTAAAGGATGGAAAAGGAAAAAAACCTGCAAGTATCAGGCAAATGAGATTACATTTTGTGACAATGGGAAATAATAACGAAAAAATTATTGAAAGACCCAATTCTTACAAAATCAATAGTCGGCAAAAAACAATATCAGATATTGGACACATTATCAAAAATGTGAAACGAACACTCTAAAAAAGTTAAAAAGAAAAAAGATAAAGACTATAAAATAAACTCTACCACTGTATATTGCAATGGTAGAGTTTTTTATTTTGATTGTATATCAAATTAGCAAAAATTGTCAATTGACTCTTCTGCTTGATCAATACTTTCTTGCCATTGGGCTGATGATCCTGCTGCAACAGCACATGATTCCCAACCTTTTAAGGCATTAACATATGCTCGATATGCATCTTTAAGATCATCACAATTTGCAGTTGTTGGATCTGTACTATAAGTTGTTATAGCATTAGTAATAGCTTGAAGCTCAGTCTCAAACTCAGTAGAAAGCGAACCATCACAATTAGTAGAACTACTACATGATGCTAATGATAAACAAGCAAAAGCTACGATAGAATAAAATAAGTTTTTCATGTTTTTTGGTTTTTTGAAAAAATTAATAATAGTTAAAATTACAACATTTTTATCAAAAAAGCTATAACTTTGTAAAATCACAAGAAGCGGGAAATACTAATCTATTACAAAACGAATTTCTCGATATCCAAAAAACAATTTTTCACCTTCAAGATTTGTAATAATTAATTGTCCAATATCATCAATATCTGTAATCACGCCCTTAAAAATTTGTTCATTTTCCAATATAAAATCAGACTTAACTCCTTTACGATAAAGATGAGATAGGTATTCTTTTTTTAGAAGTTCATGATTATTTTTTAAGTCAAAATAGCGCTGATTTAGACAATCAAAAAGTTTTTTATTTAAAATGTCAATATTATATGTTTTATTGTTTTCTAATAGTAATGAAGTTGGGTTTGGAATATTACTATCGAAAGCATCTTGATTGATATTAACGCCTAACCCTATGATTGACGATCTGATAGTCTTTCCTACAAGAGTATTTTGAATCAATATTCCAGCTATTTTTTTTTCTCCAACATAAATATCATTAGGCCACTTTATACTTATCTTTTCATCGATATAAAATGATATAAAATCATAAATAGCCAGTGAAATAGCAATATTGAGATAAAATTGATTACGAGCTGATAAAAACTTGGGATATAGAATAACACTACATAAAATGTTCTTTTTTGCCTCACTTTCCCAAAATCTGCCAATTTGTCCTCTTCCTTCATACTGATAATGTGCAGATATGACAGTTCCTTCTATTGGTTTACTTTTTGCTATCATATCAGTAGCATATTTATTAGTGCTATTGATTCTTGAAAGTTGGATATGATGCTTACCAATAATAGAAAATGATTGAAGAACAATTTTTGCCATGATATTTGCTAACTTTGTTGTTTGTTAGAATACTAATTTAGGTATTGTAACTTAATTTTTACAATCAATATCTAATTTTTACAATCTTTTTTGCATTTATGATGTTGTACACGATATATAAACATAAAATAATAAAAATAAATTGAAAAAACCAATAAGTGCTGTCTCTACATTAGATGAGATGGAAAAAGTAAACGATTTAGTAATTGATGCTATTCGTGATATAAAAGGAATAAATATTATTAAAATAGATTTGACAAAATTGGATGATGCGCCCGCTAGTTACTTTATTGTATGTGAAGGAGAAAGTACGGTTCAAGTTAGTGCCATAGCAAGTAACATTAAAAAAAGAATGAAACAAGAAATGCAAATCAACAGTGGTGTGTTAGAAGGTTTAACAGATTCTAAATGGGTATTGCTGGATTATTTTGATACGATTGTACATGTTTTTTATCCTGAAACTCGTCAATTCTATGATTTAGAAGGGTTGTGGAGTGATGCAAATTTTATAGAATATCAAGATCTATAAAACATTTTAAGAATTAACAAAAGAGATAAACCAAGTAATGGATAATAACAAACAAGAGGGCAAAGGGGGTCCAAAAAAGGTCAATTTTAATTCGTATTGGATATATGGGATTGTAATATTAGTACTTATAGCTATGCAGATGATTACTGCTATGTCTATAAAGACAAAAACAATAACTTATGGACAATTTACTGAGATTGTTAAAGATGGAGATATTGAAAAAGTAGAAGTAATAAAAAACCATGGATTGGTAAATGTCTATTTGAAAGAAGAAGTGTTAGGTACTGATAAGTACAAAGATTTTGAAAAAAGTAAATTGAATTTATTACAACCACAATTCAAATTTGAAATTGCAGATCTAACTTCATTTGGTAAACAAATCGCAGAATTGAATGCAGCAGGCTACAAAGTTGATCCTAGATATACGACACAAACAGATTGGATAGGACCATTACTTAGCTGGATTCTACCGTTTTTATTATTGATAGGTCTATGGATATTTATCATGAAGAGAATGAGTGGAGGAAGTGGAGGTCCTGGTGGTCAAATATTTAATATTGGAAAATCAAAAGCCACATTGTTCGATAATTCTAATAGTAAAGTAAATGTAACATTTGCAGATGTAGCAGGACTCGACGAAGCCAAACAAGAAGTAATGGAAGTTGTAAACTTCTTAAAAACACCAGCAAAATATACGGCACTAGGAGGTAAAATACCTAAAGGTGTATTGTTAGTAGGTCCTCCGGGTACAGGAAAAACGCTTCTTGCAAAAGCAGTTGCTGGAGAAGCAGGTGTACCATTCTTTTCTATTTCAGGTTCTGATTTTGTAGAGATGTTTGTTGGTGTAGGTGCTTCAAGGGTTAGAGATTTATTTAAGCAGGCAAGAGAAAAAGCGCCGTGTATTGTATTTATTGATGAGATTGATGCAATAGGAAGAGCTAGGGGAAAAGGTGCAATACAAGGCGGAAATGATGAACGAGAAAATACGCTAAATCAATTATTAGTAGAAATGGATGGTTTCTCTACTGACAAAGGAGTTATACTTATGGCAGCAACCAATCGTCCAGATATATTGGATGGAGCATTGTTAAGACCTGGAAGATTTGATAGACAGATTGGAATAGATCGTCCAGACCTTCAAGGTAGAGAAGCAATCTTCAAGGTGCATTTAAAAAACATAAAGACTGGACCGGACATGGATCCGCTAAGCTTAGCAGAGATGACACCAGGTTTTGCAGGGGCAGAAATAGCCAATGTATGTAACGAAGCAGCATTGATAGCAGCAAGAAGAGATAAAAAAGAAGTCGATATGGATGACTTTAATTATGCTCTTGATAGGGTAATCGGAGGATTAGAAAAGAAAAATAAACTTATATCCCCATTTGAAAAGAAAATTATTGCATATCACGAAGCCGGGCATGCTATATGTGGTTGGTTTTTGGAGCATGCAAGCCCATTGGTTAAAGTAACAATTGTACCTAGAGGAGTAGGTACTTTAGGCTATGCACAATATTTACCAAAGGAAGAGTATATCACTCGTACAGAAGCATTATTGGACAGAATATGTATGACTATGGGAGGTAGGGCAGCAGAAAAAGTAGTTTTTGATAAAATTTCTACTGGTGCTCAAAGTGACCTTGATCAAGTTACCAAAATGGCCTATTCTATGATAGCGGTATATGGTATGAATGAGAAAGTTGGTAATGTTTCTTTTCACGGCATGCAACAAGATCAATTTAACAAGCCCTATTCTGATGAAACTGCAAGTTTAATAGATATAGAAGTTAGAGATATGATTGATGAGCAATATTTAAGAGCTCAACAATTATTGTTAGACAAAAGGGAAGAACTTAACTTATTAGCTGAAGCGTTGCTTAAAGATGAGGTAATCCTTAAATCTGATGTAGAAAAACTAATAGGTAAAAGACCATTTTAAATCAAAAAAACAATACTTATGTCAAAATTATTTGAATCAAGAAATCCTATCTTAAGTGATAGCGCAATGAATAAAACAATAAATAGATCAAATGACAGCACTGAATATGTAGAAAGAATGTCTGTAGATGGTGCCGTTAACAAGTCAATGATGTTGTTTTGTATTATGATGATTACTACAATGGTTGGATATAATAACCCTTCTACAATGAATTTGATAATTGGTGCCGTTGGCGGTATAATTGCAGTTTTGGTAGGAACTTTTAAACCGACTACAGCTCCAATTTCCGCTCCAATATATGCGTTATTTGAAGGATTGTTTGTCGGGTCAATATCTGCAATATATGCGGCTCAATTTTCTGGAATTGTCGGCCAAGCAGTGATGCTCACATTTGGTACACTTATCGTAATGCTCGGAGTATATAAATCTGGATTAATCAAAGTAACGGAAAAATTTAAAATGGGTGTTTTTATGGCAACAGGAGCGATAATGTTTACCTATATCATAAGTTTTGTATTGAGCTTTTTTGGAATGTCCGTACCACTATTACATAGTAATGGAATAATGGGAATAGGTATTAGTTTGGTTATTATTGCTGTAGCTTCTTTGAATCTTCTTATTGATTTTGATTCTTTCGAAAAAGGAGAAGCTTCTGGTGCACCAAAATACATGGAATGGGTATGTGCAATGGGATTATTGGTTACATTAGTTTGGTTATACATAGAATTTTTAAGGTTGCTTTCTAAGCTACAAAGAGATTAATATATTATATTAACAATATGTAATATCATAACTTATTGAAACATTTACTACAAATCATCTTGCTTTTTATTGGCACTTCTGGTTATTCTCAGTTTATGCATTTGCAACAGCTATTTGAGTTGCCTAATAAGCTAGAAGAGACGTCAGGCTTAATTTATTTTGATGGTCATATCATTACACACAATGACTCTGGGGATGATGCTATTCTTTACGATATAGATAATCTTACTGGAGAAATTATCAGAGAAGTGGAAATTGTCAATGCTGATAATAATGATTGGGAAGATATAGCTCAAGATGATAATTATATCTACATCGGCGACTTTGGTAACAATGATGGTGACCGTACAGATTTAACAATTTATCGTATAACCAAAACCACGTTTAACAATAATGATGAAGTTTTTGCAAGCATAATAACTTATACTTACGAAGATCAAGTCAATTTTGACTCTAATCACCACGATACTAATTTTGATGCTGAAGCCATGGTGGTATTAGATGATGGAATATATATATTTACTAAAAATTGGAAAAACAATCGTACCAATTTATACTATCTTCCTAATACAATTAATAATCATACAGCTACCAAAGTATCAACTTATAATAGTCAAGGATTAATTACTGGTGCCACATATAACAAATTGGATAATATCATATATTTATGTGGCTACACACAGTTTTTTACACCTTTTGTTATCTTACTTAGTGATTTTTCGAGTAATAATATATTTGATGGTAAAGTTGTTCGTACAGATATTACATCGACCATCGGTTTTGGTAGTCAAACAGAAGGAATTGCTTTTATGAAAAAAAAAAGATATATATTATCTAGAGAAACTTTT
>JAZGFO010000053.1:0-13922 GCA_036479655.1 Saprospiraceae bacterium | reverse complement strand
AAGAAGAATTATTAGAATATGCTATGCATCCAAATCAATATGAAGCATTTAGATCTGGTGAAGCGAAAAAGAAATTTGAGGCAGATTTAGCCCAAAGAAAAGCTACTTCTAACAAAACAAGCTCAAGTGCTGTAGCGATATCCAACAAAGGCAATAATGATATGCCCAAAGAAATGGATCTAAATGTAAATGGTGAAAACTATCACGTAATTATAAAGTATCCATCGGACAATGGAAGCACTCAAGATAATGTGATCGTAAATACACCAAAATTAGATTTCATTCCACCAAGTACTAGTGGTCCTGGAATTTATATTACGGCTCCATTAGAAGGCAAATTTTATCTAACTAAAGAATCTTCAGAGAAGGGTAAAAAAGTTGGTGACATAGTAAAAACTGGTGATGTAGTAGGATATATTGAAGCGATGAAAGTAATAAATGCAATTACAGCAGATAAAGATGGAACAATAATCGAAATCCTTGCAAAGCATGGTGAAGAAATAGAGGAAGACGACAGTATTTTCAAATTAAGCTAATTATGGATATTCTTAACAAACTATATAAGATGACAGCGTTTGGGGATGTTATCGAGCACCCCTTAACATTGTTAATGATTGCTTTGGCTTTCTTTCTCCTTTACTTAGGAATAAAGAAAAGGTATGAACCATTATTGTTAGTACCAATAGCATTTGGTGTATTATTGGCTAATTTTCCTGGAGGAAACATGGCTGTAGTAACTGCAACTGAGACAAATGGTATATTACATATGACAATACTAGAGATTGCAAAAGACTATGGTATAATGAATATGCTTTACTATATGCTTATCAAAACAGGTCTATTGCCACCACTTATTTTTTTAGGTGTTGGCGCAATGACTGACTTTGGGCCTATGTTAAGAAATCTAAGATTGGCATTTTTTGGAGCAGCAGCTCAGATAGGTATTTTTACGGTACTAATATCAGCAACCGCTTTAGGGTACACGCTCAAAGAAGCTGCAGCATTAGGAATCATTGGAGGCGCCGATGGACCTACAGCCATATATACCGCTATCATATTGGCACCCCATTTACTTGGTCCAATCGCAATAGCTGCATACTCCTATATGGCACTTGTGCCGGTTATTATTCCGTTGATTGTTAAATTGTCAGTTTCCAAAAAAGAATTGGCAATAAATATGAAAGCAATGGACAAAAAATATCCATCAAAAACTAAAATTGAAAATTTAAAAACTATAAAAATTATATTTCCAATTGTCTTGGCTACTTTGGTTGCTCTTTTAGTGCCTTCGTCTGTCCCTTTGGTAGGTATGTTACTATTTGGCAACTTGATCAAAGAAATCGGTACAGACACCAATAGATTATTTACTGCTGCAAGTGAGACAATCATGAATACTGCAACGATATTTTTAGGACTTACAGTTGGAGGAACTATGTCAGCAGCAACTTTTCTTAAGGCCGATACATTATTTATAGTTGTTGGGGGCTTTATTGCTTTTGCTATTTCTATCCTCGGAGGAATATATGCAGTCAAAATATATAATCTATTTAATAAAAAGAAAATAAACCCTCTTATAGGAGCTACTGGACTAAGTGCCGTTCCCATGGCATCAAGAGTTGCAAATGAAATCGCACTTAAAGTAGATCCACAAAACCATATATTGCAATACTGTATGTCGAGTAATATATCAGGGGTAATCGGGAGTGCTGTCGCTGCAGGTGTATTGATTAGTTTTTTAGGATAGTATTTTTGAGTAGATTTTTTTAGACAATGGTGTTTGATTACAATCAAAAAAAGCATAACAATAGCTAATATTATACAACTAGAATTATTCTAAATGATTTATATTTGTATTAATCAAAACACTTAATTATGTACAAATCAATTTTATCCTTTTTTTTGGTGATCTGTATATTGCCACTTTACAGTCAAGACAACCAACTATTAATACCACCAACAATATCAGGAGAATCAATTGAGTTGACGTTGGCAGAAGGAAGTCATCAATTTTTTGAAGGTATCAACACCCCAACATTAGGCATTAATGGTAATATTTTAGGTCCTACGATAATCCTTCAAAAAGGAGAACAAATAGATTTTACTGTTAATAATCAAATCGGAGAAACGACTACAATACATTGGCATGGCATGCATGTATCTGCCGAAAATGATGGAGGACCACACACTAAGATACTCAATAACACATCATGGAATCCAAATTTTACTGTGTTAGATAAGGCAGCAACCTATTGGTATCATCCACATCTTCATCAAAATACTAACAATCACGTATTAAGAGGTATGGCAGGATTAATAATAGTGCAAGATGATGATGAGGCAAGTCTACCACTACCCAGAGAATATGGGGTCGATGATATTCCATTAGTAATCCAAACAAAAACATTTGATGATGACAAACTGATCGTTCTCGGTACCAGTGCTAAGGATACAGAGGTCTTAGCTAATGCTACTCGAAATGCATTTGTAAATGTTCCTGCTCAAATTGTTCGATTTAGATTATTAAATGGAGCGTCTCAGAGAATTTTTGAATTAGGTTTGACAAATAATATGTCATTTTTTCAGATTGCATCAGATGGAGGACTATTAGCGAGTGCCGTAGAATTGAAGCGCTTAAGATTGTCTCCTGGAGAAAGAGCAGAAATATTGATAGACTTATCTTCTGTCGAAGGACAAGAAATAGCAATCAAAAGTTATGCGTCAGAATTACAAAGAGGATATTATGGCGCAGCTCAAATCGGTATGAATGCCATGATGACTATTCCCAATTACAATACAAATCCTCTTAATGGTAGTGATTTTGACATCCTCAAGCTTATCGTTGACGAGCCCAATGGCAATGGTGTATCAATAATCCCCAACCAATTAGTAGCAGTAACTCCTTATAACTCTAGTGCCGTTAATAATATCCGTCAATTGCTTTTTACACCTAAAACATTCAGTCCATCAAATATGGTTAATGGTCCTTTTGTAATAGATGGTAATAGTTTTGACATCAACACTATCAATCAGACTATAAATCTTAATGATGTAGAGATATGGGAAATCACTAATCAAAGCATGATTGCGCATCCGTTTCATATTCATGACGTTCAGTTCTATATAATATCAAGAAATGGTGTTCCTGTTCCTGCCAACGAACAAGGTAGAAAAGATGTAGTCCTTGTGCCTCCAATGTTTGGAACAGTAAAATTTATTGCCAAATTTGAAGACTTTGCTAATAATACAATCCCCTACATGTACCATTGTCATATGCTCACACATGAAGATGATGGTATGATGGGACAATTTGTAGTTGTCGATCCACTATCAACAAATAATAAAATAATCGATAATGTTACTATATTTCCTAATCCTACAACAAAATATATCTATGTCAAAGGAGATGAATTAATTAAGATCAAAATAATCAATTCACAAGGAATAGTTCTTTTTTCACAATCCAGTTTTAAAAAGGAAATAAAAATAGATATGGAAAGATTCTCTTCAGGAATATACTATCTCAAAACTAAGACTATTAATGGAACTTCGATACATAAGATTGTGAAATTGTAAAGGCTTTGGTCTTGAGAAAAACATCGAAAACAAACAAATAATGAAACATAAATATCATATTTCAGGAATGAGCTGTAATGGATGTGTAGCCAATGTACAGACAGCTTTGGATGACATGGAAGAGACAATCCATGTTTCGGTAGATCTCAAAAATGAAGAAGTCGAAATAGAAATGAAAAATCATATTTCTACTGCAAAATTGCAAGAGACACTGCTTCTTGCTGGCTTACATTATACTATAGAGGACTTTGGTAAAAAGGTTGTGAATGATGAGCATAAGCACATCTCTAAAGAAGTAGATAATGGAAATGGACTATTTTATTGTCCAATGCATTGTGAAGGTGATAAGACATATAATAAACAAGTAGGTTGTCCAGTATGTGGAATGGATTTAGTAGAACAACCTAAACTTGTTGAAACTGTACAATATTCTTGTCCGATGCATCCAGAAATCATAAGTGATAAGTATGGAGACTGTCCCATATGTGGAATGGATCTTGTACCGATAGAACCTACAGAAAGTGAGGAAGATAAGACTTATAAAAAATTGTGGGCAAAAATGAAAATTGCTTTATTGTTTACTATCCCCATATTTGTTATTGCGATGTCAGAAATGATTCCTGGCAAGCCACTTGAAAAAATACTGCCTCAAATAACATGGAATTGGCTACAATTTGCACTTTCTCTTCCTGTTGTTTTCTATGCTGCATGGATGTTTTTTGAGCGAGCATATAAATCCATAATTACTTGGAATCTCAACATGTTCACGTTAATAGGCATTGGCTCTGGTGTAGCATTTGTCTTTAGCATTGTTGCGCTATTGATGCCAAATATATTCCCTGTTCAATTTAAAAGTGAAAGTGGGACAGTATTTGTTTATTTTGAAGCAGTAACAGTCATTCTTACTTTGGTATTATTAGGCCAACTATTAGAAGCTAGAGCACATAGTAAGACAAGTGGTGCTATAAAAGAATTACTTAAACTTGCTCCAACAGAAGCGACTTTGGTAACTGCTGAAGGTGTTAAAGTAATATCAATTCATGATATTAAGAAAGGTGATATTTTACGTGTAAAACCAGGAGGTAAGATTCCAGTAGATGGAAAAATTACAAACGGCTACAGTAATATTGATGAAAGTATGCTCACGGGAGAACCAATACCTGTAGACAAAAAAATATATGACAATGTCAGTTCTGGTACTATCAATGGTAACAAAACATTTGAAATGCGTGCTGATAAAGTTGGATCAGAGACGCTTCTTTCTCAGATTATACAAATGGTAAATAATGCGAGCAGATCAAGAGCACCAATACAAAAATTAGCGGATAAGATTTCTAAATATTTTGTACCTATAGTCGTAACAATATCAATAATTACATTTATTGTATGGAAAACATTTGGTCCAGAACCATCTATGGTCTATGCATTTGTAAATGCTATTGCAGTACTTATCATTGCTTGTCCATGTGCATTAGGGTTAGCTACTCCAATGTCAGTAATGGTAGGTGTAGGAAAAGGGGCACAAAATGGTGTATTAATAAAAAATGCTGAAGCAATAGAAAACTTAAACAAAGTTGATGTCCTAATTACAGACAAAACAGGTACAATTACTGAAGGCAAACCGTCACTGGAAAAAATAGTAAGCAAAGACGGGCAAGAAAATCAGCTGTTACAATATATTGGTTCGCTTAATCAATATAGTGAACATCCCTTAGCTGAAGCAATAGTTAAATATGCAAAATTAAAAAACATTAAATTAAAAGATGCTAAAATGTTTGAGGCTATATTAGGCAAAGGAGTAACAGGTACTGTAGAAAACATAAAAATAGCCGTTGGAAATAATAAACTAATGGAGCAAATAGGAGCTAAAGTAGGTAGTGAAATCTATTCTCAAGTACTCATTGATCAATCGCTTGGCAAAACAGTTTCTTATATAGCTGTAGACAATAAGGTTAAAGGTTATGTAACTATTTTTGATGCTATAAAATCCTCAAGTAAAGCGGCAATAGCACAATTACAAGCTAAAGGAATAGAAGTAATTATGCTAACTGGTGACAATAAACTTACTGCCAAAGCTGTAGCAAACGAATTAAACCTTAAAAGCTACAAAGCCGAATGTATGCCAGAAGATAAATTAAAAGTAATCAAAGAACTCCAACAACAAGGCAAGGTGGTTGCTATGGCAGGTGATGGCATCAATGATGCTCCAGCGTTAGCACAAGCGGATATTGGCATCGCTATGGGAACAGGAACTGATGTAGCAATAGAAAGTAGCGAAGTTACTTTAGTAAAAGGGGATTTGATGGGCATAACAAAAGCAATAAATCTTGGAAAATCTGTCATGAAAAACATAAAGGAAAACCTATTTTTTGCATTTATTTACAATATTTTAGGAGTACCAATTGCTGCTGGTCTACTCTACCCTTTCTTTGGGATATTACTATCTCCAATGATTGCTGCACTTGCTATGAGTTTTAGCTCGGTATCAGTGATCGCAAATTCACTAAGATTAAGAAATGCGAAAATAGATTAATAAGTTTTAATGAAATTGATTAAGAAAAAGGTGAAACCAGAATCTGGTTTCACCTTTTAAACATTGGTTTTATAATAACTTAGTTTATCGATATTTTATATTTCTCCGACTACTGCCTCCGTAACATTGATGATATGATCACCAACTTTTTCGAGTGCCGAATAAATATTATTATACATCATTGCTGTTTTAGTATTATAATCTTTATTTCCGATTTTTACTAAATTTTCTTTTCTAAACTTATCTCTTAGTTTATTAATATCATACTCTAGATCATCAGCTTTTACTTTAGATACTTGATCATAATGTGGGTTATTAAGGTTATTTATCATCTCAGCAAAAGCCTCGTCAATCTTAGCAATCATGACATTAATATTTTCCTTTTGTTTAATTGTAAAAGAAAGCTTATTCTCATTTTTGTTTTCAATTGTTTTTGACAATTGGAAATAAATATCACCAATACGTTCCAAATCGTTACAGACATTAAGTACAGATCTTAATCTTAGACTAGTCCTAGGTGTAATTTCTTTATCAGAAAGCTTTGTAATATATTCAGCTATTTCGATTTCCATATTGTCACTAATATCTTCATATTTATGCAATTTTTTTATCATTATATTAGCTTCTTTTGTGTCTTTAGTGTTAATTAATGTTTTAAAAAAACCTGACATCCTACTAACTACTTCACCAAAATGAGCTGTTTCCTTTTGCAGCTCCACTGTTGCTAACTCTGGAGTAACAGAACTGAAACCAATAAATTTCAATCTTGTATCGTCAACTTCTGTATCTTTATCTGGGACACTCCATATCGCCATCTTAACTAACCAATTGACAAATCCCAACATAAATATTACATTCAGCAAATTAAAAACGGTATGAAAGGCCGATAATCCTATAGGCATTCCTTCTTTTTGAAATGGATCACTACCTCCAAGTACATTCTGTACTATATCAGATAAAAACGGTAAAAAATATGGCAATGCAATAACCATCCACGTCACACCAATAATATTAAACATCGAATGTATTCTTGCCGATCGTTTTGCACTTGTATTCCCAACCATAGAAGCTACCTCAGCAGTAATAGTAGTACCAATATTTTCTCCAAGTATCATTGATGCCGCTACTTCATAATCTAACCACCCTTGCGCACAAAGGGTCAATGTAATAGCCATCGCAGCACTTGATGATTGTACTACAATAGTTACTATCGTCCCAACCATCACAAAAAACAATCTTGAAAAGAAACCCCATTGCGTAAATTGTCGTAAAAAATCTAAAACCTCAGGATTATGTTTTAAATCAGGCACTGCCCCTTTTAAATAACTCAATCCTAAAAACAAAATGGCAAAACCTATTAAGAATTCTCCCCAATATTTTAGTTTTCCTTTACCAGCAAAAAGCATCGGAACTCCTATTGCAAAAATAGGAATAGACAATGCACTCAATTTTAGCTTAAACCCTAATAAAGACACAATCCATCCAGTAATTGTAGTACCAATATTGGCTCCCATCATGACTCCTGCCGACTCTACTAATGTCAATAATCCAGCATTTACAAAACTCACAGTCATAACTGTAGTAGCTGATGACGACTGAACCATAGCTGTAGTGATAAACCCAGTAAAAACACCTAAGAATCTATTCTTAGTCATTGTTCTAAGAATATTTCTCATTTGCGATCCTGCAGCCCGTTGTACGCCATCACTCATCATCTTCATACCATATACAAAGAATGCTAATGCACCAACAATCTGTAAAACATCTCCAATTCCGAAAGTCATAATGTTTACTTTTAAATTTTTTAAATATTTATATCAAATGTCTATAAAATACAATTTATTAAAATTGTAATTCAAATTGTGTTCTCCACATAATTTTATCATCTTTTGAATCTACAATATTTCCTTGAGAGGTTACAGATCTATATGTAAAGTCAGTTTGCACCTTCAAATTATGTCCGACTACAAACTTTGACAATCCTATAGTATATCGTGTATCATCGTTATCAACTCCTAAGTCAGGATCAATCAATGTCAATCTACCTGCAATTTCATAATTATTACCCATCATATAACCTGCTTGAATGTTAAATGCCGAACCATTATAAAACTGACCAATAACTTTGGTATCATTATACACTTCTGATATCCCATCATCAGTTCTTCTATCAGCATATTCTGCCATAACAGATAAACGTTGGAACTTAAACATAAGATCAGCAAAAAATGTATTCAACGTTTTGCCAAAATAAGCTCCATTATCGGTAATAAAACTACCTTTATTACCTCTTTCTCTTATTGTGTTATTATTGATCGAATAACTCAGTGCTATTGCTAATTTTGGTGTAGTCTCAATCCTAATAGCTGATCCTACATAATCTCCTTTAGAAGCAAAGGCGCCAAAAGGCAACATTTCTAACTTAAACATATATTCGTATCCACCTAAATCTCCTACAATAACATTTCTACCTTCACCTTGCGACAAAGAAAACTTTTCTATCATTATAAAATCTCCAGAAGAATGCTTGTGTGTCAATACAAAACCAAAAGCCCTATCTACAGTAAAGCGAGAATTAAGTCTTGATCGATCTACAAATTGTAAATTGGAGGATGAAATTAATCGTTCTCTACTTCCTGGTAATTTACCTTGACCAAATCTCAGAGAAAAACCTTTATAAAAATTCCAATCTACATATGCATCAAGAATCATATTAGCGGTTTTATTATATTCTGAACCAGATCCCCCACCAAGATCTCTATTAGACAGTCCTAATTCTAATTTAAATTTCACTTTAGGACTGTATGCCCATCCTCCAAATTTTAATCGAGCACGACGAACAAGAAAATTCCCTTCATGATCTCCTATATCGCCAAAATCATCATTCTTTAAATTCCAAGTATGGGTCATTAGATTCTGAAACCTTACATTCATCTTTACGTTTAAGGACGTATCTTTAGATTGAAATTGTATTCCTTTGCCAAATTTATTTGTAGCAATTTGTGCCATTAATGTAACACTCAAAAAGGTAAAGGCAATACAAAATAAGACTATTTTTTGCATTATATGTACGTTGGTTTTTTATAACATTATTCTCAATCACAAAGTTAAATTAACTTTTAAATAATATGTAATGAAACAAGTAAAAAAACATAAATCATACAACAAAATTATACTTATCTATGTTATATAGGCAAGGATTAAAAAATTGCTTTTATAAAATGGAGACTTTTTTAAGCCTAAGTTATTATTCTATATTTTTTTAATAAAAATTTTCAGAAAAATGGCATTACCTCTTAGTACATCAAAAACAAGATTGACCGTTGTTGGACAAAAAGACAATGAGATTATTGTAAAATTCCCATTAATAGAAACTCCTATTAAAATGACAATTTCTTATTTTAATCAATTAAAAAACACAGGAAAATATCATTTTTGTTTGGATACAATACCTAGTAATGTTGCATAAATAATATTAATTTATGCCCAACGTATAAAATATTGACTTTCCCGCATGACTCCTTTACCAATTAACACCTCACATTATTCAATAATAATGTGAATAAATTCAGTTATTATTAATATTTAGTACTATTTCTATCATTCTCTAGATTAGTACGAAATATTATTAATCACCTTTCTATTTACTGTCACTGAATACCTATTTAGCACAAAAATTTAACTACCCTTACGCAAGGCATCGTCTTTCTAATAGCTTTTTTTTATATTTGTTTCTAAAGACGACAAAGGAGCTCCATGAAAATAGAATTTTGGTACATTGGTAAAACGAATGAAAAATATTTGACTCAAGGGATGGCAATATTTGAAAAGCGACTCAAGCATTACTGCAAATTTAATATTACAACAATCAAAGATGTAAAACCAGGACAATCCCAACTAGAGACTAAGCAAAGAGAATGGGAATTAATCAAAAGTAAGTTGTCAACTAATGACTATTTGATATTATTAGATGAAATTGGTGAAATGTATAATTCTAAAAATTTTGCTAAAAAAATTGAAAAACTCCAAATGAATTCTTCCAAAAGAATTGTTTTTCTTGTTGCAGGTGCATTTGGTGCCCATCAAGAAATGCAAAACAGAGCAGATTCTTTATTATCTTTGTCAAAAATGACATTCTCACATCAAATGATAAGGTTGTTTTTTTTGGAACAACTTTATAGAGCTTTTACTATTATTAGAAACGAAAAATATCATAATTCATGAGTATTACACTACTTATTATTATCGTGACATGTATTGTCTCCTATCTTGGTTTTCAAAACCGACAACTATTTCAAAAAATGATGCATCATCCTGTTTCTGAATCAAGAAATGGTGAATGGTACCGAATGATTACTAGTGGTTTATTACACGCCGACTTGATGCATTTGGGGATCAACATGTATGTACTATGGGGTTTTGGACAATTTATTGAGTCTATATTTACTAGCCAATATGGAAATACATTTGGTCGGTTGATTTATTTAATTGCTTACATTCTTATGATTATACTTGCAGACATTCCTAGCTTTATAAAACATAAAAACAACGCGCAATATAGTGCCATCGGTGCCAGTGGAGCTGTATCAGGGATATTATTTATGTTTATTTTATGGATGCCTTGGCAAGAATTGAGATTATATTTTGCAATACCTATCCCAGCAATAATCTTTGGAGTATTGTATTTAGTGTATAGTTCATGGGCAAGTAAGAAATCTAATGACAACATAGGTCATGACGCCCATTTTTGGGGTGCTATTGCAGGTATCGCTATACTACTTATTTCTGTTCCAAAAACTTTAGGTGTATTTATTGAGCAATTAACAACCGGATTTCCTTTTTAAAGGAACACTTTTAATTAAATTAAAACATTCTATACTTTAAGCCCAACATGAAATTCCGTTTTAGCATTACTACTAAATTGGTTTCAGTATAATCAGTCGAAACAATTTTATTTGTAAGTATAGCACACTTTTTATAATAATTATTGCAGCAAGATTGATTTTCTATTATAAAAATGCTATTTATCATAATCACTTAATTACCTTTGCCGTCGCTTAGGTCAATATGACGATAAATCATTATAAAACATTATAGATATGGCACTTCAATGTGGTATTGTAGGACTTCCAAATGTTGGAAAATCAACACTTTTCAATGCACTTACTTCAGCAAAAGCTTTAGCAGCAAATTATCCATTCGCAACAAAAGAACCGAACTTAGGAATAATAACTGTACCAGACCCAAGATTGGATAAGCTGGCTGACATTGTAAATCCTGAAAAAGTACAACCAACGACTGTTGAGATTGTTGATATAGCAGGATTAATCAAAGGTGCAAGTAAAGGAGAAGGTCTTGGCAATCAATTCTTATCTAACATTAGAGAGGTTGACGCTATTGTACATGTAGTGAGATGTTTTGTTGATGACAATATTATCCATGTTGATGGCAATGTAGATCCTATCCGTGACAAAGAGATAATCGATATGGAGCTAATTTTGAAAGACATCGAAACTATTGAAAAACGAATTGATAAATTCAAAAAAGGTAGTAAAGGCGGTGATAAAGAAGAGTTGAGAAGACTACACTTTGTAGAAGCTCTACGGGATCATCTTGAAGCAGAAAACCCTGCTCGTTCATTTGATGTGCCAGAAGATATGGAAGAAATATTCAATTCATCATATTTTTTGACTGCAAAACCTGTACTTTATGTATGCAATGTAGATGAAGATAGTGTAATAGATGGTAACGATATGACTAGAGCATTTAAAAAAGCTATTGAAGGTGAAGGATCAGAAGTACTATTGGTATCTGCTGGTATCGAAGCGGATATTGCAGAATTAGATACCAAAGAAGAGCGAATGGAATTTGTAGAAGCAATGGGGCTTACAGAGCCAGGTGTTAATAGAGTAATTGAATCTTGTTACAAATTATTAAATCTAATTACATACTTCACCGCCGGAGTAAAAGAAGTAAGGGCATGGACTATCCAATTAGGATGGAAAGCTCCTGCTGCTGCTGGTGTTATCCACACAGATTTTGAAAAAGGATTTATTCGTGCTGAAGTTATTAAATACGCTGATTTTATATCATATGGTTCTGAAGCTGCTGTAAAAGACGCGGGAAAAATGGGTGTAGAAGGTAAAGAATATGTAGTGACTGATGGTGACATTATGCATTTCAGATTCAACGTCTAAATGTCAAAATTTAAATATTACATATTCAATAAACCATTTGGTGTATTATGTCAATTTACTAAAGAAATGCCAAATCATATCACACTCAAGGACTACCTTGATTTGGCGTCTGACATATATCCTATCGGTAGATTAGATAAAGATAGTGAAGGATTGTTACTATTAACAAATGACAATAAATACAAGCATAACATCCTTAGTCCAGATAGCTACAAAACCAAGTCATATTGGGTTCAAGTAGATGGTCAAATCACAGAAAATGCAATTGCCGATTTAATTAATGGTGTGAAAATAAAGCTCAAAAAAAATTATTACCATACACAAAAGTGTACCGCTCATATTATTGATGGCCCAGTTGTGTGGGAAAGAATACCTCCAGTAAGAGTACGGAAGTCCATTCCTACTTCATGGCTGAGTATAACGATATCGGAAGGAAAAAATCGACAAGTAAGAAAAATGTGTGCCGCCGTTGGTTTCCCTGTTCTTAGATTGATAAGATATGAGATAAATGGAATTCTGTTAGATGACTTACCTATTGGAGATTTTAAAGAATTCTTTTTATAATATTTCCACTCGCCGTTCGGGCGTTCAGAGCAATTACAATCTTGCCATTTTACTTCACTTAGAGTCGTTACGTTCTTGTGTAAGAGGGAATTTAAACCTTTGGAATTCTTAGTTGAAATAACTATATTTACCTTTCGAGGTACACAATATGTACATCACATAAGTCTTCCTTCGTCAGCTCTATAAATGTACTTGGCGTTTCTGTAATTTGAAAAATACAGATGTTGTATATTGGAAGTCAAAAGAAGACGCAAAAATAGAAGAGGAGGAAATGGTAATTATTCCCAATGCTTCTGAATGGTATGGTTGCTACAAAGAAGGAACTATATCGAGCAAGAATTTAACCAACTATTGTGAAATTCAAATATAAAAAGATACAATGATAAGAACAGAACCAATAATTGGAGTTAGTAATGTTGAAATAAGTTCAGAATGGTATCAAGAACTTTTGGGTTGCAAAAGTAATCACGGAGGAGGTCATTTTGAAATTTTAGCAAACACTGACGACACAACCATTCTTAATTTACATAAATGGGAAGAACATAGTCATCCTACATTAAGCAGCCCGAAAATGGCAGGAAACGGACTTATTTTATATTTCCGTGTAGATAATTTTGACGAAATTTGGGAAAAGGCTAAAAACCTGAATGCAGTAATTGAAGAGGGGCCAAATTTGAACCAAAATTCGGGAAAGAAAGAATTTTCAATAAGAGATTTAGATAATTATTATTTGATTATTTCTCAATAAACAAATAATATGGATACAAAATTCTAATATAATAAATACGAATATAATAAAAACATGCGTTGTATTACTGGTTATCTTTAGCGTTATATCGTGTAAAGAAAATAAACCTAGTAAAGTAACTCTAAAGGATAAAAAGGAAAACACGGTAAAAACATTTTTTAGCGCTGAAAGTTTTTGGAATCAACCACTTTCTAAAGATATAGATATTGATCCTAAAAGTGATTATTGGATTGATCTAATAGATCGGGATCCCAGTGGTGAGCATATTGGGTTGAATGTTGATAACTATACGATACCGATCTATGAA
>JAZGFO010000052.1:0-29443 GCA_036479655.1 Saprospiraceae bacterium | reverse complement strand
GCAATGGCCGCTATCGCAGCAAGTACTGGCAAGTATAAAGTGACGATAGTTGAACGATATGGATTTCCAGGGGGTAGTTCGACACAAATGTTGGACACTTTTTATGGGTTTTATACACCATCTGATATACCTAAAAAAATTGTAGCTGGACTGCCAGATTTAGTAGTTAATCAGCTTAATGATACTGGAAATATATTTCTTCGACCAAATACTTATGGAGCTGGAACTGGGGTAACTTACAATCCTGAAAAACTAAAACAAGTTTGGGACAATTTGTTGATGAAGCAAAATATTCACTCATTATATCATACTACATTAGTAGGTGTGGAAAATAAAGGTGAATTGTCAAAATGTATAATGTTTCATAAAGGTCTTGGATTTTTTGCTATTAATGCTAAGCGGGTCATAGACGCATCAGGAGACGCTGACTATTGTCATTGGGCTGATATAAAGTATGAAAAAGCTGGGGATATAGAACCTGCTCAGAGTATGACGACAATATTTAGAATGTCAAATGTCAATCTGCATGAATATGAAGCAGCAGGAGGAAAGAAAATGATGAAACAAAAAATGGGAGATGCCTATGCATCTGGCAAACATCCGTTACCTAGAAAAGAAGGTTCTGCCCACGAGATGTGTCAAACTAATTGTATATCCACAGTTGCTGTCAAGGTAGTAGATTATGATCCTACAGATCCAGACGGACTAACAAAAGCAGAGATAGAAGGTAGGAGGCAATCATTTATATTTGAAGATTTTTTTAGGGCAGAAATTCCGGGGTATCAAAATTCTAAAATAATAGGATTGTCAAATCAGATCGGAGTAAGGGAAACGAGGAGAGTTTACGGAGAGTATCGGCTAACAAAAGAGGATTGTATGTCGGCAAGACAATTTGAAGACCAAGTGTTTTTGTGCGGTGCTCCTATTGAAGACCACAGGAAATCTGCAGACGGAAAATCAGAAACCTATTGGCAATATGTACCTAATGGCGGTACTTATGGTGTGCCTTATGGAACACTTGTACCCAAAGACACAAATAATGTATGGGTTGCTGGTAGATGTTTTTCGGCTACTCACGATGCTCACGCTTCGTGTAGGTCAATGGCTCAGACGATGAGTATGGGGCAGACTGCTGGATTTGCTGCTGTTCAGTCTTTACATAATGATTGTCAAGCTAAATATGTAGATATTAAAGTATTGCAAGATACATTGATTAAGTATGGAACAATACTACAACAACCAGATATAGAAGCAGATATTTCTCGTAATGGATGGAATAAAACGATCTAATACAAAGTTCAATAACAGTAGTGTTTTTGACTACCATGTAATATAATATTAGTGACATTAAAAAAAAAGAAATTGGATAATAACGAATACATATTTAAATCGGAAAGATTGGGATTTCGTAATTGGACAAATAATGACTTGAGAGAATTTACAGAAATCAACGCTGACCCAGAAGTAATGGAACATTTTCCAAGCACATTAAGTGAAAAAGAAACGGAAGATTTGATACAACGGCTAAAAAAGCATTTTGAAGAGAGAGAATACACTTATTTTGCAACTGAAATACTAAAAACAGGAGAATTAATTGGTTTTATTGGATTAGCATACCAAACTTATGAAACTGAATTTTGTCCTGCAACGGATATTGGTTGGCGGTTAAAAAAAACTGCTTGGGGAAAAGGATATGCTACTGAAGGAGCGGAGAAATGTATCGAATATGCTTTTGAAGAATTAAAAATTAGTAAGATTTTTTCAGTTTGTACAGTAAACAATAGGAATTCTGAAAATGTGATGAAGAAAATAGGAATGACTAAAAAAGGAGAATTCAATCATCCTAAATTAAAAGATTACCCTGAATATGAAAGATGTCTATGGTACGAAATAAATAAGAATGACGGGTAACAAAGTATTACTTATTTTGACCAGCACTAAGCATATACTAAAAGTTAATTATTAATATGAACAAATCATTTTTTAGAACAATATTGGGGGACATACCTTCTTCAGAGATGGGGTTGACTTATGCACATGAGCATATTGTAATAGATGATGGTTATGTAACGGCTGCACACCCTGAATTTTTATTGAATGATGTAAAAAAAATAACCGAAGAATTACAGCGTTTTTATAATGTAGGAGGAAGAACAGTAGTGGACACGATGCCTTCAAATTGTGGAAGAAATCCAATACTTTCTGCAAAAGTAAGCCAATCGAGTAAGGTAAATATCATTGTGCCGACTGGAATACATTTAGAAATATATTATCCTAAAAATCATTGGCGATACAAATATTCCGAAGATCAATTGACGGAATTGTTTGTAGCAGATATAGAGGTGGGAATTGATCGATTTGATTATGGAGCACCTATTGTAGATCGGACAATGCACAAGGCAGGATTGATAAAATTAGCGACTGGAGATGATGTTTTTACTGCACATCAGGAGAAGATATTTAGAGCTGTTGTTAATGCACATTTGGAAACAGGCGCACCAATTTTGACCCACAGTAATTTTGGAAATCAAGCATTAGAACAAGCAAAACTATTTGATAAATTGGGTGCAGATATGAATCATGTTGTATTGTCACATGTTGATAGATATAAAGACCTGAACTATCAAAGAAAAGTATTAGATACAGGGGTTAGGATAGAATATGATAGTGTATTTCGATGGAAAAAAGGAGATAAAAACTGGACGTTATTTTTTTTAGAAAACCTATTAGAACAATACCCAGATCAGATAACACTCGGCATGGATATGGCAAAAAATGCATATTGGAAAAGCTATGGAGGTTCACCAGGATTGACGTATTTAATAGACGAAATTCCTGATTTTCTAAAATCAAAAAATTTAGAAAAATACTATCAAAATTTATTTTTCGAGAATCCTAAATTGTTATATAGTTTTAGTGATATATAGTAGTATTTGTTACGCTAATCTATTAGGTTGTCATTATTTTCATATTTTTTGTTGAAGAACATCTATATATGTCCAATTGTAATTATATTTATTTTTCTAAATATATAATCACCTATGTTTTATAGTATGATAAATAAATAAATTTTGCATATTTGTTGTTTAGTACAAATGTGCGGGTATATTTCGATAATGTTTCCTATCAGGGAATTCCCCTATTTTTTACAAAAAACCAATAAATAATTGGCGGAAAGTAAATTACATATGTATATTTGTTTTAATATGTAATTATTTTTCAATACTAAATAAGCAGATTATGAAAAAATCTTTGACCCACATAGGTAAATATCTAGCGATGTTTTTCCTTTTATTTTCATCTATAAATATGTTTGCCTTGGACTTACCGATGGACGAATGTGAAGAAGATGATATTGGCTTTACATTGGAATGTCCTTATGATGTGACTGTTTCTTGTAATGCGGAAATTTGGGATTTGTCTATATATGGCAATGCCAAATATTATTACAACTACCAATGGTATGATGCAGGCACACCAGTAGTTAATTATAATCTAAATTCTTGTGATATAGGTACAATAACAAGAACATGGACTGTAGAAGATCCTAATTGGAATTTTGTTTCTTGTACACAGACAATCACTGTTTCGGGTGCTGGATATGGATTTACAGAAAGTAATATCAATTGGCCTCAAGAACATATAACACTTGAAGGGTGCTATCCATCTACTCATCCTAGTCAATTGCCTCCAGGTTGGGGTTATCCTACTTGGGACTATTATGGTGATTGTAGCAATATTGGAGTTTCGTACTCTGATCAAGTATATACAATAAGTAATACATGTAAGAAAATAGTAAGAAAATGGAAAGTGATGGACTGGTGCCAATACAATCCAAATTCTTGGAATGGAGGTTATAATTCTGGGCTGTGGACCTATTATCAATTTATAAAAATATCGAAAGGAGATATACCAGTATTGGTATGTCCAGCGGATCTTACGATCAATAGTAATAATTGTGTAAATGCATATGTGAATGTTCCACCTTTAGAAGTTGATGGTGAAACTTGTGGCGGAGATTTCACAATTACTAATAATTCTCCTTATGCTGATTATAACGGTGCTAATATTTCTGGTACATATCCAATTGGTTGGAATTATGTAAAATATACTGTCAAGTACGGTTGTGGAAAAATAAAAACATGTACAAGAAGAATTAAAGTAACAGATAAGAAACCTCCAACACCGTATTGCTATGGAGAGATTACAGTACCACTTATGGGTGTTGATAATGATGGAGATGGTATATTTGATGATGGAATGGTAGAAATATGGGCTAAAGATCTTGACAAAGGAAGTACTGCTTCGTGTAACGGAGGGACGTTAAAGTTCTCTTTTTCAGCTAATGTTACCAATACATTCAAAGTATTTACTTGTGCTGATGTAGGTGCTAATAGCGTAGAAATGTGGGTCACTGACTATGATGGCAATCAATCGTACTGTGTAGTAACAGTAAATGTTCAAAATAATGGAGCTAATATTCCTGATTGTGAACCAATTGACCCAGATCCAGACCCAGATCCAGACCCAGACCCAGATCCAGACCCGGATCCAGATACAAATTATAACTATTATATCGGTGGTAATGTCAAGACTGTCAGTGGACAATCAATGGATAATGTAAAAGTAACCATCAAGAATGACCTTGTTGATACAAGTTATGTAGTTAACCTTGACACAGCTATTGTTATCGTATTGGATAGTATGATAAATGAAGTAGATAGCTCATACATGTACACCTTGGTATTGGATACTACGATTACTGCGAGTATGGATACATTTGTCAATAATTTAACAATTTCAGCACATACTGCTAATTGGGGACATTATAGATTTGCTGGATTTGCATATACTGGAGACGAATATGTTTTGTCTGCAATGTATGATGGCACTAATTATAACTCAGGTGTCAATGCAGAAGATTTAGATTTCCTAATGGATTATGTTGTAGGTGCAGCGACATTTACTTCGGCACATCAAAAAATCGCTGCTGATGTAGATCAAAATGGCGTTGTGGACTTTGAAGATTTAAAAATATTGTTGGATTATCTCACTGGAGAAATTGATGATTTTGGAGTATCTACTGAATGGGTATTTGTAGATGCTAATCAACTGTCAATAGCTACCGCTTCTGAGATCTATGACAATCCAGATACAGAGATTAATATACTGATTGATACAGTAAATATTGAAGACGCTCACTTTGTAGGTATTAGACTTGGAGATATTATTATTGATAATGAAAATACAGGAGTACAAACATTTTCTAATCTTTCTGATGTGCAAGATGTTGTTGACAATAGCCAATCCAACGAAGATATATTAATCGGACTAAGACAACTTGTTCTTGATAATAATAATCAATATGGTAATTCACTATCAAAAGATTTGACAGTTGCAAAGGAGGTGATTACTGAAGTTAATGTATATCCAAATCCATTCAATCAAGCATTTATTGTTAATTATAATGCTGTTGCAAAAACAAATATAACAGTAGAATTAGTAAATGTGAATGGACAAAAAATATACACAAGTAATCACAGTATCAATAAAGGGACAAGCTCAATAACGATCAACCCTACCATTGATTATAATGGAATACTAATCTACAGAATAATTGACGGGGATAATGTAATCTCAGGTAAATTATTAAAAATCTGATAACACTTTTTAACTATAATACTATAGACCTTCTCAATTTTTTGAGAAGGTCTTTTTTTTGTTTGTTAGGTTATAACAGATCGAAAAGATTAGAAACGTCATAAGTATGTGCTTTTAGCTGACGGACTTCAGACAATGCTCACATTGGGCTTTAGCCCCATCAGATAGCACGAAGTGTTTTGCTTATTATGTTCGTATATTTAGATATTATTAAGCTATAAAAAAATATTTATGTTACACACAAGCACACAAGACACAATGGTTTAAAAAAATCATAGGATCACTTATTTTGCTATCCGTAATTCATGTTAGTCTATTCTCTCAAGACAACGATTGTGATAATTTCAGAATGGACATTTATTCATTTAATGAATTAGAAAAAATTGAACTTAATCAATTAATATTGGACTATTTAGTATCTATACCAAACCCATCTTGGGCAGGCAATTTTATCGAATATAAATACTCGATTATAGCAGAGCATACCCAATTTGGAATTGATTCGGAAACTACTCTTGCAAATCATCAAAACGAACAGTTTCTTAGTTGGCATAGATATTATATTGATGGAAATGTATTAAATATAAATTTCTTAATACAATAAAGCATGAAGACCATAGTAACTATTGTATTTTTATTCATTTCAATATTTTCAGCAAATTGTCAAAGCTATTTTCTAACGTATGGTAACGGATCTATTGGGCAAGAGTTCTACCAATAATTTATTTGCAGCATCTGATCAGTTTAGAATTATTGGATCTGCAATTGTAGAAGAGGGCGTTTATTCTGGTAAGTTAAGAATCAAATCATTTAACCAAGAGGATGGATCGTTTATCGGACAAAATACCGTTTATGCTGATGATCCAAATTCTAAGTCATTATATTTTTCCTGTTCTCAAGCAGATATTATTTATGCTGTTGGCGTTACATATGATGAAGGAGGTACAAACTCTTATGATATCTTGGTAGTAGCTTTTTCGAAAGATAATGAAGTTCTTTGGATTAGAAGAATTGGAGAAGCTGGAAGGTTTGAGAGAGGATATAATGTGACTATTGATAATGAGAATAATTTAGTTGTAGGAGGAATTAAAGCCATAGAAGTTGAATCCAACAGTTATAATCCATGGCTACTCAAGTTTGATATTAATGGTGAATTGTTATGGGACAAAACATTTGTAGGTTTAGGAAATCGTAATAATTTAGTCTCTTTATCTACTGATTCTGAAAACAATATATATGCATTAGTTAATAATAAGCCAAACTTAGAAATGACAGTATCAAAATTCACTAGTAGTGGTGATTCACTATGGACACAATCTTATCTGATTGAAGAATCTCCATTAGGCAAAGAAATTAAGATGTTAAAAAATGATGAATTTATTATCTCTGGTAATGCAATAATTGCTCCTTATACCTATAGAATACCAATATATTTAAAGATTGACAAAGAAGGCAATAAACTATGGTCAAAAGAATATGCAGAGGTCATAGGTGGAGCGTCATACGAAAGTTTTATGAAAATCACTTCTGATCAGAAAATTGCGAAAGTTTATGACTCAAAAGGATATCCAACATTGATGATCATTGATACAGAAGGGAATGTTGAATATACTAGAGAATATAGTCAAGTTGATCATTTTTTTTCAATAAATTTGGTGGAACTTGACGATGGATCTTTTATTATATTAGGTTACATATCCTCAAATTTACATCCAGAAAATCATACTTTTTGGCTATTGCGGACCGATCAGATGGTTACCTTACGTCATTGGATCAGTTAGAAACCAATTATTCTTCTGAAGTAAGCATATTCCCAAATCCTGCCAAAAATTTAATCTCCATATCAGCAAAAATGAAAATTGATTTTGTTGAAATTTATAATATGAAAGGTCAGCTTTTATTAAAATCAACAAGTACAGAAATCGGATTAGAAGATTTTAATAGTGGAAATTATATAGCGGTTATTTTTGGAAGAAACGGAATACTAAAAGTTGAAAAATTTGTGGTAATTAAATAAAAAAACGATAGAGAATAAGATATCGTCATACTTTACTGACGGATTTAGACAATTATTCACATAGGCTTTAGCACATTATTTTGCAGTTCATCTAATTTTTAATAAATGTGGATAAAGCGATATTGTTGCTTTATATATATAGTAAAGTGAACCTAACGGCAGTTTATTTATTACTATATTAGACCTATAGAGTGCATATACTATGTTTGTTTTATAGGTCAAATTAATATTCTTTATATTTGCATAGATAATATTAATAACCTATGACATTACAACAATTAGAATACGTAGTAGCATTAGACATATATAGACATTTTGTAACTGCTGCAGAAAAGTGTTTTGTAACACAGCCAACGATCACTATCCAAGTTAAAAAGTTAGAAGAAGAAATTGGTTTCCCAATATTTGATAAGAGTAAATCCCCTTTTAAACCAACCAAATTAGGTGTGTTTTTTATTAAAAAGGCAAAGGTGATATTGAATGAAGTGAGCGAGCTCAAAAACATGGTAAGTACCGCATTAAATAATTTGGAGGGAAAATTTAAAATTGGAGTAATACCTACTATTTCCCCATATTTGATACCTTTAATTTCTGGAGGTTTTTCAAAAAAGTATCCTAATACCATATTGGAAATTGAAGAAATGCAATCAAAAAATATAATTGATGCATTACAAAAAAGAGAAATCGATATGGCAATTTTAGTGACGCCATTAGGTGAGCCGTTTATACGAGAAGTCAAGCTATACAATGAGCCATTTGTTTTTTACGGGCAAAAAAGTGATTCTTTAGAAAAAAGAATGAGTATATCCACAGAAGAAGTTTTGGCAATGGATGATGTGTGGCTCCTGGAAAACGGACATTGTTTTAGAAACCAGGTTTTGAATATATGCCAAAATGTAAGTAACAAAAACATACAATTCCAAAGTGGCTCAATTGAAGCATTAAAAAAAATGGTTGATAATTATGGGGGATTTACATTAGTTCCTGAGATGGCACTAAATGAATATGATATCGGTTGCAGTATAGATTTTGAAAAACCAAAACCGATCCGAGAGGTAAGTATTGTTGTTCATCATACATTTGCCAAAGATGCATTAATAGATGCTTTGAGATTAGAAATATTAGAAAACACACCAGAAAAATTTGTAAAAAATAAACGATTTATAAAAATTAATTGGCGATAAAATTGTTAATCATTTATCATTTTCTTAACCATGTTTTAAAATCTTTTACCCTTTCTCTACTTACTATTACATCAAAATCTGCTTTTGGATATAATTGTAATTTAAGTCTGCTATTAAAGTATTCACTAATTGTATTAAGACTAGAAATTGTAAGAATAACTTTCCGATTAATCCTATGAAAAATATTATAATCAATCAAAGACTCTAGTTGGTCTATCGAATAATCAATGATATATTTAAATCCGTTTTTGGTACTTAAGAAAGTATAACCTTCTTCTGAAAAAAAATAGGAAACATCTTCTATCGGAACAACAATTAATTTTTTACCATTTTTTACTAAAAATCTTTTTTTATAATCTTGCTGCGAGATAGCATTTATAAGCTTGGTGATATTTTGCTTATCATTATTACTATAATTTTCATAATATTTGATTACTGCATTGTTAAGATCTTTTTGATCAATTGGTTTTAATAGATAATCTATGCTATTGACTTTAAAAGCCTTAATCGCATACTCGTCATAAGCAGTAGTGAAGATAATTGGTTTGTCAATGTTTACTTCTTTAAAAATGTCAAAACTTATCCCATCCCCGAGTTGTATATCCATAAATATTAAATCATAATTAGGATTTTTTTGAAAGTAATCGACTGACGACTCTACACTATCATGTATTGAGATTATCTCTATCGATCTATCTGTACTATTTAGCATTTTGCTTAGTCGAGATACTGCTGCTGGTTCGTCCTCTATAATTACAATTTTGTGCGTCATACTTTTGCATCATTTTTTAGCAATGGTAATCTGACTTCAAAGTATTTGTCTGTTTGCATTACATCTACTACTTGATCAGTAAAAAAGCTATATCTCGTTTTTATATTCTGAAGACCAGTTTTTGTAGATACGTCCGACAAGCTTTTTAATTGAAGATTATTTTTTACTATTAACTTGTCTTTTATTACAAAAACTTCAATTTTTAATGGATTTTTTGTAGTTATTATATTGTGCTTTATAGCATTTTCAAATGTAATCTGTAGCGATAAAGGAATAATTAATTTCCTTTTATCGGAGTCCGTAATTTGAATGTCAAAATCTACATTGTTACCAAATCTTTCTTTTAATAAATAGGAGTAGGCTATCAGATAATCCAACTCTTTTGCCAATGTTATTAATTTCTGATCTTTAATGTCAAGTATATACCGATACACTTTTGATAATTTTGTTACAAACCGTACTCCTCTTTCTGAATCTTCAGGGATGATTGATGCTAAAGTATTTAGGCTGTTAAATAAAAAATGAGGGTTTACTTGATTTTTAAGGCCTTCAAGCTGAGAACTTATATTTTCTTTTATCAACATTTCTTGATCAATCTTGCTCTTTTTTAGTTCCGAGAATAAATATAATCCTTCATATATAGAGATAATTAACACCAAAAATAGAAAAGAACCTAAATTTTCAATTATTGGATTTGGTTCTGTACCCAATGGTAAATATTTGTGCAATAGCGGATCTAAAAGAAAGTCCAATATTAATTTGATGACAACAAAAGCTGCAATAGTTATTGGAATCAGCCAAGTATACCTGTTTTTGAGATTGTCGTATCCAGGATGATGCTCGACTACATATAAATGTATCAACCTTAGAAAATACCAAAATAAGGCAGTATATAAAATAGAAATTAAATAACAACCAGTAAAAAGACTCATTAAATCATCTTTGAGCGTTATCCCAAACATCATCATATTGATTCCAAATGATACAATCAATATTCCATGAAAGACAAACCATCTATCATCAAACCCTAATATGTCTTTTGTATTTCTAAATAATTTCATGGATAAAATTTCGTATTCTATTGTAATATTATAAATATTGTGGTTTTATACGGAAATATATTTTATAAAACAATAAGCATAAATATAGCAACAATATAGTTATGATACATATATTAAGCTGTAGAGATCTGAATAGTTGAATAAAGTAGAAATTAAGGTTATATTTGATTCTATGGTCAGTGGGGGAGTTGTAGATTGTTGGGGTTCTTCAATTTTAAAGTCTTTTATTTGTTTCGGTACTTCGTAAATAGCAGCGACATCTCAGTTAAAAAAAATAAAATAATGAAAAAAATAATAATTATATTATTACTTACAATGTATACCATCAGTGGTGCTTATTCGCAATCTATTTTTGGGAATTGGAAAACATTAGATGATGAAACGGGTAAGGTAGAATCGATTATTAAAATATACAAAGAGGATGGGAAAGCTTATGCTAAGATAATCGAAATTAGAAATGAAACTTCAAAAAACAATGTTTGTGATAAGTGTAAAAGAAAAAATAAAGACAAACCAATATTGGGTATGGTTATTTTAGACGGACTGACACAAGATGATGATAAATGGTCTGATGGTGAGATTCTTGATCCCAAGAATGGTAAATATTATAAGTGTTACATAGAATTAGTTAGCGTTGAAAAGCTAAAAATTAGAGGATATATTGGGTTTTCTTTATTAGGACGTACAGCATATTGGTACAGAGCTGAAGATTAGTTTACACTCAAAAAAAGTAGATAACTAGCATAAAAGAAAATCAGAACAGAAAGTGATATTATGTACCATTTTTGACTTATTTTCAACAAATTAATTATTATATAACTTGCAAATAGTATTGTAGAAACAATAATTAACTGGCCGATTTCCAATCCTATATTAAATGATAATAAGGGTACGAATATTGACTCTTCTTTACCTAACAAATTCTTAAGGAGATATGAAAATCCCATTCCGTGGATTAGACCAAACCCAATTGCAAGAATATACGACAAAGTAATTTTTGACTTATTTTTATAATTTAGCGACAAGATATTATAAACACAAGTTGCCATTATCGTCAATGGGATTAACGGTTCTATAATACTCGATGTAATCTTTACTAAGTCATAAGTAGCAAGAGCTAATGTAATAGAGTGACCTACAGTAAAAGCCGTAATTAATACAAGTATTTTTTTCCAATCAGTAATAAGATAGATAGCACATAAAGCTATTATAAATAGTATATGATCGATACCATTTATATCAAGTATGTGCTCAAAACCTAATTCTAAATATGCCAGTCTCATATCTAAAAATCAAAAACTTTATCTACTAATGCTGCTTGATTTTTGTCATGGACTTTTTTAAATCCTGTTGCAGGAGAAGCACTGCTTTCTCTAGAAATTAATTCTATTGGTTCTCGTCTTAAAAATCTCATAATAAAATCCCAATATCCCATATTTGATGGCTCTTCTTGTACCCAGACAAAATCAGCTTTTTTGTATTTTTTAAATACAGCTTTTACTTCATCGATTGGGAAAGGGTGTAATTGTTCTACTCTAACTAATGCAATATCGTTTCTGTTTTCTTTTTCTTTTTTTGCTAGTAGATCATAATAAATCTTACCAGTACATAATACTACTCGTTTGGTATTGGCTACTGTAGTATCTGCATCATCAATTAATGGTCTGAAGGTATTATTACCAGATATTTCAGCAACATCAGATACACATTTAGGGTGTCTTAAAAGAGATTTGGGAGACATTAGTATCAATGGTTTTCTGAATGGCATTGCCAATTGTCTTCTCAATAAATGAAAATAATTGGAAGGTGATGTGACATTTGCTATTATCATATTAAAATCAGCACAAGATTGCAAAAACCTTTCTGGTCTTGCACTACTATGTTCTGGTCCTTGTCCTGCATATCCATGTGGCAACAACATTACAAGACCACTCATCCGTTGCCATTTACTTTCTGCAGCACTTATATACTGATCAACGATGGTCTGGGCACCATTATAAAAATCACCAAATTGTGCTTCCCATACGACTAATGCATCTGGAGAAGCCAATGAATATCCATATTCAAATCCTAAAACAGCAAATTCTGATAAGAAAGAATTGTAAATCATATACTTTCCTTGTTTGTCACTCAATCTACTGAGTCTATTATACTCTTTATAGGACACACTATCTCTAAGTACAGCATGACGATGCGAAAAAGTACCTCTTTTTACGTCTTGCCCAGACATTCTTACATTTTTACCTTCTAATAGAATAGAACCATACGCTGTAAGTTCTGCAAGAGCCCAATCAATTTTTTTCGCTTTTATTAGTTTATTAGTTCCTTTGTGAAGTCTATATACTTTTGACAATGGTGTAAAACCTTCAGGAAGCTCTTGTAGTTTTTTGATTATTTTGGTAGCAGTTGCTTTTGGAATTGATGTTTTTACCGATTTCAGGTCTTTAATTTTCGAACCTTTTATTAATTTTTTCCAAGATTTTTCTGGTTCTTGATATATGTATGGTAATGGCTTTTCTTTAATCGCATCCAATTTTAATTGCAAATCAGCCCAAAAACTATTTTCCATTTCTTCTGCAAGTTTTTGGTCAATATCACCTCTGCTAAGAAGTTTTGCAGCATATATTTCTCTCGGATTTTTATGTGTGTCTATAGATTTGTACATTTCTGGCTGTGTAAATTTTGGATCATCTCCTTCATTATGCCCATGTCTTCTATAGCAAACCATATCTATAAATACATCATTATTAAATTTTTGACGATACGCTACAGCTAATTCTGTAGCCCAAATTACTGCTTCAGGATCATCACCGTTTATATGAAAAACGGGAGCTTGTACAATCCCTGCTGCAGCTGTACAATAAGTAGAAGATCGTGCATCTTCAAAATCAGTAGTAAATCCTACTTGATTGTTTATCACAAAATGTATTGTACCTCCTGTATAGTACCCCTCTAATTGACTCATTTGTACAGTTTCAAATACTACACCTTGCCCAGCTACAGCTGCATCACCATGTATAAGTACAGGTAATATCCTATCATAATCACTATCATAAAGAATATCTGCTTTGGCTCGTGCAAATCCTTCTAATACAGGATCAACAGATTCTAAATGAGAAGGATTTGGAGCTAATTTGAGGTGTACCTTCTTACCAGTTGGAGTGGTTACTTGTGAGCTATAACCTAAGTGATATTTTACATCACCTGCACCATTACTCATATCGGGAATAGATGTGCCTTCAAATTCATTAAAAATATGCTCATAGGTTTTGCCCATAATATTAGCCAACACATTGAGTCTTCCTCTATGTGCCATACCTATTAGAACCTCTTCTACATTAGCTTCCGCACTAGAATTGATTATCGCATCGATAGCAGCTATTGCAGTCTCTCCACCTTCTAACGAAAATCGTTTTTGACCTACATATTTTTTGTGTAAAAAACTTTCTAAAATTACTGCACCATTTAGTTTTTCAAGAATTCTTTTCTTCTTTTCTATTGATAGACCATATCCTTCACTAGTTTCCATTCCTTCAATCTTAGATCTTAACCACATTCTTTTTTCTCGATCTTCGATATGAGCATATTCAATACCAATGTTAGACGTGTACACAAAATATAATCTATCAAGAATTTGTCTTAAAGTTGCATTTTGAAGACCGATTTCTTTTCCAGATACAAAGACAGTATCCATGTCACTCTTATCGAGACTGTAATCTGATAATTGCAAATGCGCTTTACGGTCTTTTCTGTCTTTTATTGGATTAGTGGTAGATAGCAGATGCCCTCTATTTCTATATCCATGAATAATAGACATCACACCAAATTCTTTTGCTAAAGAATTACTATCCAAAGTTCCATTTGTTTCTGATGTTGCACCAGCTCCTTTTATATTAAATTCAAAGCCATTAAAAAATGTTTGCCAGCCTTCGTCTACCGAAGAATTGTCATTTTTATATTGTTGGTACATCTCTTCAATATATGTAGGATGTGCATTAAAAACGTGAGAATAATCTTTCATTCTAAAATGTAATTGTTTATTGCGATATATTAGCAAATACTATGCTACTTATAAAAACTTTGCAAATATCACTATTTTTATCATTGAGAGTACAATATATAAGATTTATTTTTATGAAAAAAAGTAATTAGACCTTTGTATATATTGATGTTTCATGCTTTTATAATATACTAAATTTTATTTTTATTGGATTAACATAACTATAACTTTAGAAAATGAAAATCTAGGAGATACCCTTATTTTTAAACTATAACTATTTGTATATTTGTGACATTATTTCAGTAAAAAACAACTTATGAAACATTTATTATTGTTGACATTGATATTTTTTACAACCTTTAGTGCTTTTGGTCAGGACAATAAGATTTCAAGACCTGATTCAATTTCACGTTTTGTCATGTCGAGAGTTTCTTTTGAGCTTAATAAAATGGAAAAATTTCAAAAGTTATTATTTGATAATAATTATTCCAAAATTGCGACTTATGGCAATAAGATTGAAGGGGTTATTAGTTATACAAATGTTGAAAAAAGAATTAATTCAAAATTTGGTTTTGGAATACTAAGCAGATTCAGTGAAAATAGAGATGCAGAAAACCAAGCTTCATTTTTGGGATATCATTTTACATTAGAGACTGGTTATGATTTGATAAAATCTAAAGATCTTATTTTGAGGCCATACTATGGAGTTGGGATTGAGTATAATAAGATTAAATTTGTTGAAGGTTTTAGTTCGGCAGAATTAGGAGAAATTTTTAATTCAGATTTTAAGACTTTTAGTATTAGCCATTTTAGTGTGCCATTGATTGCAGGTTTAGAATTAGGAGGTAATTTTAATCTGTACAAAGGATTTACACTGCAGGTAACAACTTTTGGAGGTTACAAATTAAATCTGATTAGAGATTGGAAATTAGAGGACGTTGTAGATACTGACAATAGAATATCTCTCGGTGGATTATTTGTTGGATTTGGAGTGGGATTTAATTTTGATAATAATTGGAATTATTAAAATACGAAAGGTTTATTTTATATGAGTGGCATATTATTTATTTCATTCATTTATCTATAAATTGAACTAAACTGATAGTTTTTTGCTTTATTTACACAACAAATCAATCAAAAATGCTATACATATCTGACAGAGCAAAAGAACAAATTGAATATCTTATTGCAAAAGACGAATTAAAAAAAGACTGTTTTATTAGAGTGTCCGTAGAAAGTGGAGGATGTAGTGGCTTGTCTTATAATATGGATTTTGATTCTGTTGATAAAGCGGGAGATCAAGTGTTTGAGGATAAAGGGATTAAAGTGGTTACTGATTTGAGTTCATATTTATATCTGCATAATACTACATTAGAATTTTCTGGAGGATTAGAAGGTAAGGGTTTTTACTTTAATAATCCCAATGCAGCTAGAACCTGTGGTTGTGGCGAAAGTTTTTCATTGTAATTATATTGCCATGGCTATAGAAAATATTCCTGAGACTTATCTAAAGGACAAGAATAAAGTGCCGGAATTATTCATCTACGATTTTAGAATGACCAGTGATGTAGTAAAGTCAAAGGTCAATCTGAGTATGAATATGTTTAGTTTTTTGAAAGAAGGGAAAAAGCAAGTTCACTTTGCTGATACTTCAATTGCAGTGAATAAAAAACAATCTCTGTTACTAAAACACGGAAATTGCTTATGGACAGAATTATTAGAGACCGAAGCAATTTATAATTGTAAATTGCTGTTTTTTTCAGAAAACAAACTGATCGAGTTTCTCAAAAAATATGCTATTGTCGAAAAGCCCATTTACAATGAAATTCCTTATTTTGTAATTGAAAATGACGAATATATTTCTTCTTATTTAGATTCTCTATCTACAATTTATAAATCGCCAGATTTTTTTATAGATAATCTATTGTCCATCAAGTTTGAAGAGATAATGCTTTATCTTATTAGTAAGTATCAAGATGATTTTGTAAACTATCTTCATTCCCTTGTTTCCAAAAAATCTTCTCCATTTAGTGACATTATTGAAAAAAACGTATATTCAAATCTTAAATTGGAAGAAATCGCTTTTCTTTGTAATATGAGTTTATCAACTTTTAAGCGTCATTTTACTCAACAATATAATATTACTCCAGGCAAGTGGTTTCAAGATAAAAAATTGCATAAAGCAAAGGAAATGTTGGAAAGCGGTTCAATAAAATCTTCCGATATTTACTTGGATTTTGGTTACAACAATCTTTCTAATTTTAGTATTGCTTTTAAAAACAAATTTGGATACAGTCCAAAAGGTAAATTATAATTATTTTTAACAAATAAAATATGCACAATTATGAATCCATTATTAAAAAACATATTAGCTGTAATTGTAGGGTGGATAGCTGGTAGTATTGTCAATATGGGCTTAATCCAACTTGGAGGAAAGATAATGCCAATAGAAGGTTTAGACCCAAATGATATGGAATCTTATGCAGAAATTATACCTTCCTTAGAACCAAAATTTTTTCTTTTTCCTTTTCTTGCCCATGCATTGGGGACATTAGTTGGCGCTATAGTAGCAGGATTAATTGCAGCAAACAATAAAATGAAATTTTCACTATTTATAGGTTTTTTCTTCTTGATCGGTGGTGTTGTAATTAGTTTTATGCTACCTGGAGCAATGTGGTTTACCATTATAGATCTTATTTTTGCCTATATTCCAATGGCATGGTTAGGTGGACTGATAGCTTTGAAAATTGTTAATAGTAAATCAAAATGATTCTTAAGATTACGAGGTTTTTAATTTTTAGCGTTATGCTTTATTACATTGGTAATGTTTTTCGAACTAATGAATTAGTTAGTATATACATCAACTTTTATCAATAAAAGGCATCAATTTCCAAATTTAGCTTTTTATTAAGAACTTAATGTATATTTTTGCCGTCTATACAGTAATGCAATACATGAAATGAAATTTTTATTTTTTTGTATTTGTACGACCTAATAACACAATATGATTATGCACAGATTAATAATTCTTACTTTATTTATTTTCTCTCTATCGACAATGCAAGTTTATAGTCAAAATGCTCTTGCAAAGAAGCAAAAAATTGAAGCACTAAATAGTACTTTAAACTTTATAAACGAAGGATGTCATGGAATGTTAATTGTACATCGAATGTTAGAAAATTATAATCAAGATATTAACAAATATGTTGACCTTGAAAGTTATAAAATTAATTTTTATTCCAATAAAGATTTACCAAAAGATATTTTTGATGATCCGGAAAACTGGTTTTATGACACGTCACCTTATGAGTGGTTTGATATAGCAAGTAAGCAATCAGAAAAAGCTAAATATATTAATTTTCAAGGTGTTGTTGGGGATATTGGAAGAATGAAGACATTCCTCTACAAAATTAATCAGTTGAGATTTGATGTAGATGCATTAATTATTAATAAGGACTTGACTGACACTACGGCACTAAATAAAGTGTATCAAAAATTAGAAGAAGGTGTAATTTTATTTGAATCTTATTTCGAGCTTCATCAAAATGTTTTGAAAAAAGTCAATACTGCCTTTCAACCATTGATTCCAAATGCAAATGATTTGCAATATCCTAAGGTTTATAAAAAAATGGAGGATTTGTACATTTCTACAAGAGATATAATGCTCAGTATAAGAAAGAAAGAAAATGAACAATTACAAAATCAAATAAGTGCTCAACAAAAAGCATTAGGAAGTTTTCAAAGTATGAATATGGAAAATGTTGGCTCTACAAGAATGTCGGGTAAAAAAATGAGTCGCTATACTACCAATATTGGAGAACAGGGTAATCTATCTTTGAGATCGATCAAAAATTTCTACGAAACTGCTGATGTCCCTACTGAATATAGGCAGTATGGGAAGTTTTATTACTATTATAATTCTGACCTTATCAATAAGTTTAATAGATATGGCAATGGAATAGTATTTGAAATGAATAACATCGTAAAGTATCTCGATCTTCCAGTTTTATTATTTACAGAATTGCCTCACTATTATAAAGTTGTCTATCCTAAAAAGTTAGAAAAAGTTGACCACTTAGTAGCAACAGATTCAAAAATTACTATCCTTCCTACTAAATTAAAAGATCGAGAAATACAAATGAGTACTCGAAAAATAAAAGTCGATAGTTTAGTATTTGAGGTTACACTTTACGATCATATGATTGAAGATGGCGATGTGGTATCTCTCAACTTTAACGGTGATTGGATTGTAGAAAAAATGTTGCTTACTGCAAAGCATTTTCCATTAAAATTGCAACTTAATGAGCAAGGCAAAAACTTTTTTATCCTTCATGCTGAAAATGTAGGTAGACGCCCACCAAATACAATGGCTGTTGACTATTATTATCATGGACGAAAAAAACAAATAATTCTTAAGTCTAATTTGAATGTTAGTGAAATGATTGAAATAGAGTATATTAAGTAATTATACAGTATTTTTAATCATTATTGTTTATTGATATAACATCACATTATTTTAGTACTTTTGTTGTCCAATAAATAGTAACCATGAGTCAAGTATTATCAATTGTCATTCCTGCTTATAATGAAGGGCGTACAATCCATAAAATTTTAGACAGAATACAAGCTGTAGAATTAATTCATAATATTAAAAAAGAGTTGATTATTGTCAATGACTATTCTACCGATAATACTGAAGAAGCAGTTTTGAATTATAAAAAGAATAATCCAAACCTTTCCATTCAGTACTATAAGCACGAAGTAAATATGGGTAAAGGTGCAGCACTTCATACTGGTATAGAAAAAGCTGAAGGAGACTATGTAATAATACAAGATGCGGACTTAGAATATGATCCACAAGAATATAATTTATTACTTCAGCCTATCTGTGATGATTTTGCAGATGTAGTTTATGGTTCAAGATTTATAGGAGGAAAACCTCATAGAATCCTTTTCTTTTGGCATTCAATTGGTAACAAAATGCTTACTATGGCTTCTAATGCATTTACAAATCTTAATCTTACAGATATGGAGACTTGCTACAAACTGTGGAAGTCTGATATTATAAAAAACGTAAAACTCAAAGAAAATAGATTTGGTTTTGAACCAGAAGTGACAGCAAAAGTAAGTAGAATTCCTAATGTGAGAATATATGAAGTAGGTATTAGTTATTACGGAAGAACTTATGAAGAAGGAAAAAAAATAAGCTGGAAAGATGGAGTTAGAGCCGTTTATTGTATTATGAAGTACAACCTTTGGTCAAAGTAGGGGTTGTGTGTGGTTTTGTCTTGTCAGACGGACTTTATTAGATTTATCTTAGATGTGTCTTTCCAGACGGGATTTCATTTTTTTTCATTGATAAAAAAAACGAAACAAAAAAAATCTAGTCCGAAAAAAGGCTATGCTGCAATGCCGCTCCCGCACCCACGTTTTCGCACGGGCTCCCCGCTGTTAGATGTTGACTTGGATGTGGACTTAGTTAATATTTAAGGTGTTGACTTAGATTCAAAACTACATTTACACTACACTAAGTTTTAGGCACTACACTATTTCTTGGCATTTATAATTTTAGTATATTTTTGATTAAATTGAGATAAAAACAGATTGGTGTTTGAGCAAACGAATTATAATTTACTGGAGGAATCTATTTGAGAAATGAAGCAGCTGATAATATAAAAAAGCTTAAATGCGAGTTTCAATATGTTTCTCAATTTGATTAAAAATATACGTTAAGAAATTATACAAGCCTTTATTTTTTTGGCTAACAGCAAATAATGTGGCTAAAGCCATTGTAGAAAAGTCTTGTATCCGTCAGCTAAAGCAGACGGTAATCGTTTTTTGTATCATGACAAAAAGAATGAACGCCCAAACGGCGAGTGGAAATCAAAAAAAACTCAATATATTTATTAAAAAAGGTATAAAAACTTTTTTTCTCTAACTTATAACACCTTGCATATCTACATATTTTTGATAGAGAGGCGAGATATGATAGAGTTCTTCATGTTTTCCAATAGCAAGTACTTTTCCATCATCCATTACTATTATTTTGTCTGCATTTTTGATGGTAGATAATCGATGGGCTATAACGATTGATGTACGATTGAGCAATATTTTGGTTAATGCGTCTTGTACTAATTTTTCGGATTCACTATCCAATGCAGAAGTTGCTTCATCGAGAATAAGAATTTGTGGATTGTACAATACAGCTCTTGCAATAGTCAACCGTTGTCGTTGACCGCCAGAAAGCTTCATCCCTTTATCACCAATTATAGTTTGATATCCATCTTTTAATTGCATAATAAAATCGTGTGCATTAGCAATTTTAGCAGCATTTATTATATCATGGATATTTGTATTATTTATTCCAAACTTTATATTATTTTCTATAGTATCATTGAATAAAATTGGGTGCTGACTTACCAATCCAAATAGAGACCTTAAGCTATGTGCTTCTATGTTATTGATAACTAAGTCGTCAATATTGATAGCACCATCTTGCACGTCGTAAAATCCCATGATCAAATCAGTAATAGTAGTTTTTCCTGCTCCAGAAGGACCAACTAAGGCAACTAGCTCACCTTTATTTATAGTGAAACTTACATCTTTTAAAACTTGTTTTTCATCATTGGTATATTGATAGCTAAGATTTTTAATTTTAATATGATTTTTAAAGTCTATTGGGGTGGAATCTATAGGTTTTAGCATTTGCTTAGTCTCTTGAATCATAAGATTTTCAATCCTGTCGACTGCTGCCATTCCTTTTTGGATGTTATAGTAGGCACGACTAAAACTTTTTGCAGGTTCGATCACTTGATAGAATGCAAAAATAAATGCAAAGAAAGTCTCTGGTAACAAATCATTGCTAAAAACCAGTTTTGAGCCATACCATAATAAAGCTGTCACAACGGAAATTCCTAAAAATTCTGACAATGGTGACGATAGATTTTGCCTATGCATGATAGCAGATATCGTTTTTTTATATCCTTCGTTTTCTCTACCAAATCTCTTTGCTTGGTCAGTTTCAGCATTAAAAGCTTTGATTATTCTTATACCTGATATACTTTCTTCTACAGTAGTGGTTATATTACCAAGTTTTTGTTGAGCGAGGTTAGATCTTTGTTTTAATGTTTTACTTATTCCGCCTATTACAAATATAGTAAACAGGAGCAGTGCTATTACAAACAAAGTTAATTTTGGACTTACATATACCATGTAACCAATACTTCCAATAATAATCAAGGGAGCTTTGAATATGACTTGTATCATATTGATTATACTTACTTCTACTTCTTGGACGTCAAGTGTAATGCGAGAAATCAAATCTCCAATTCTATGCTCGGAATAGTATGCCATTGGCAAAGCCATATATTTGTCAAATAATTCTTTTCGGATATCTCTAACAATTCCAGTCCTTAGGGGTACTAAAAAATAGAGGGATAAAAATCTAAATAAATTCTTTAATAAAAACACCAAGACAATCATGCCACAGACAATCAATAAGGCTTGATCTTTTCCTTGACTATAGATTAAGTTTTTAAAATATGATGTGAGCCCATCTGGAGCACTTTGAATAGACATAACATCTGGTACTCGATCAAATAGAATTTGAAAAAAAGGTATAATTACAGGAATACTTATAACTGTAAATATGGAAAGCAGTACATTGCAAACAATGCTTAGTACAAACTGAAGTTTATATTTTTTAATTCTGCTTAGTAATTTCCAAAAAGCTTTCATTGTAAGTTTTACTCAATCATTGTTATAAACCAACCATTTTTAATTATTAAGTTGCATCTTCCATTCAACAACAAATGTTGGCTTATTTTTTTAGGTAATACTTATTAAAAAACACTCTGTACCTAGCATCACTTTGTTCTATTATCATTTTACGATAATTTCTTTGAGTGATAGGGTAGAGCTCGTATCCACCAAGTTCTTCAGGGATAAAGGTAGATTTAGATTTCATAACCTCATTGTAATAAGCCATAGCTTTTTCCCTATTTTCAAATCTTCTGATTAATATAACTTCAGATTTTTTTTCTCTGTTAAGGGCAGACTCTCCAAGTTGCAGTTTTTTGAGTTTATGGTATTCTTTATTATAGTTGGATATTGTAATTTTGGATGTAACTAACCTGTTGGCATCTGTATCATATAATACTACTGCTATATAGTGTAACTTATCGTTTTCGATCGAATAAATATTATCTACCTCTTCTATATCAATACCAGTAAACGCATCGCTATCTCCTTGCAAGAATCTTAGTATTTCGTCAGCTCTCGCTTTTTCTGGAGTATTTGGAAATCTTGTCACTACGTCTCTCAGCGCTTTGACATATGCTGCCTTGCCATCAAAGTTACCAGTAGCCATCGCCATCAATAGGCCAAATTTTGGTCTTAATGCATTAGCTTTTCCAAATATCTCATCAGCATTTTTGGCTTGATTATAAGCTAATTTATATTTTTGAGCAGTAAATAATCCGTATGTTTCTTCATAGTATTTTTCCAGTTTTTGTTCTTTAGAAAGATTCTTTGAGGCATATTCAGGATCAGAGATTGCTTTAGCGTATTCAGTGTCAGGAAAATCGGTAAGCACCTTGTTTTTATAATAATTTGCTTTTGTATTGTTATTTAAATCTAAGTAAGTAAGATACAGATAGTAATAAGCATCTAACTTCTTAGAAGTACTTGGGAATCTTCTTAACAATTCTTCTAAAGTTTTTGCAGATTTTTTATAATTCTGTATTTTATCTCTAAAACCTTTACCTAACTCATGGAATGCAGTTTCTAATTTAGTGTTTATTTCACTTTTTGCTTTTTCACTGTAAGGAATGGTACTTTTGATAGATGCTATCATTTTTTCTATCGGGTCTTCTTCAAAACCATCTTCAGCAATTTTATCTTCTTCATTTTCCTCTTTATCATCAGTAAATACACCAGACTTTTCTTGTCTTCTCCAATCATCTTCTAATTCTATTTCACCCCATTTAGCTTCAAATTCTTTTTTGCCTCGAAGCTTAGCAATAGGGTCGTAAGCAAAAAATTTGGAAGTTTTAAATCCGCCTCCTATTCCATTTAATAGTGCAGTACTCTTTTTACCAGAGGATGATTTTGTGGAAGAACCACTTTCTTCAGCTTTTCGGTTTTCTTCTACAAGTTTTTCCGCTAATTTTTCGATTTTATTATCATCCCATGCTACCATGGAGATAAGGCTGTCATTATATTTTATAAGCTCTATATTATTTGCAATATCAGCAAGGTTTATAGAATAATTGGATACTTCTTTAAATCTCGGATCTTCTTTATCTATTACTTGTAGGGTAGAATCGTAATAATTTCTGGAATCAACATAGTCTTCTCTTTCATAGAAAAGTTTAGCCAACTTATAATAGGTTTCTTGTTTTAGAGGGATGTTATTACTGTTACTTGCTATAGACTTACTAAAAGATGATAAGGCTTCATCAAATTGATTATTTGCTAATAGTATTTCTCCTTTGGTGTAGTATAATTGGTCATTATATTCAAAATATTTGTCCTCTTTTATCATTTTATCTAATTTTGCCATTACAGCGTCATTAGACTTTTCTCCACTGAGCATCATTGTTTTTTCAAAATTCATTTCTGATTGAAACTCCATTTCAAATGATTTAGCCCATTTTTTTGCTTTAGAAAATAATTGACTTGCATTTGCATAGTTTTTATTCAGTAATTCTAATTGACCTTGAATAAACACATATCTTGCTTTTAATTTTTTATTGTTAGCCAATTCTACAGCACTATTTAGGTGGTCAATAGCGTGGCTGTAATTTTTTTCTCTTATATTTATATCTGCAAGGATTACAGGTATCTCACGAAGCACGTCCTTTTTGACACCACCTTCATCTCTCATCCTGTTTACCAAGTAAGATGCATTGGCATATTTTTCTCTTTGCACAAGGGTTTTGGCATACCATATCATCCCCATTGAATAAGCAGTCTTATCAATTTTCTTTTCTTTCTTTTTTTCTGAAGATTGGGTATATTCTTCTTCTTTATCTTCTTTCTTTTTTTCTGGTAACGGATTAGTTTTTTTAGGTGTTACTTCTTTAGGAGTAATTTTTTCTTCTTTTTTTGAAGGTTCTACTTCTCTTTTCTTTGACCCTCTCTTTCCTTTTTTACGATTTTTTTTCTTTCTTTTTTTCTCGGCTTCTCGTTCCTTTTTCTTCTTTTCTCGCTCTTCTTTTCTTAATTTGTCAGCATCTTCTTTAGCTTTTTCTTTAGTTTTTCTTTCTTCCTCTTTTAGTTTTTTATTGGCTTTCTTTTCGTTTTCTTTTGCCTTTTTTTCTTCTTTCCTTTTCTTTTCTTGCGCTTTTTTTATTGCTTTTTTGCTCTGCTTTTTCTTTTTGTAATTTCTTCCAAATGGATTGTTAGGGTTGAATTCATTTTTGAAATACGCAAATGTTTCTTCAGCTGTTTCGTAATCTTGTTTAAGATATTGTGCTTCTCCCATCAATACATAACAATCATCTACCCATTTACTCGGCTCATGTAATGCAGCTACAGTAGTTACTTTCTCAATGGCTTTGTCTAAGTCAGAAGAAATTATTTTGGCATCAGCTACAGCTATGTAATCATACAAAGGCAGTATTTCATTATAGTTATCTTGATGAGCAGACTGAAGCTCCAAATAGCTTTTTTTCATCAGTTCATTGGCATTAAAATAGCCATTGTAGAGTGCTGTTGTATTATGGTAAAACTTACCAAGTTTGGAAGTCTCTTTTCCTTTTTTACGTTTTGATGCGCACCCTATAAAGAGTGATGAAACTATAAAAATAAATAAAAGTGATTTTATTATACGAGTCACAATAATTGCTTTTTTATCAATAATAATTGGATCTATTTAATGTCCAAATCAAACCATAATAGTATAGAACCTGCTATATAACTTATTTAGGGCAAATTTATTTTAAATATCTAGATTTATTGTGACTTTTATGCTTTTTTTCTAATTATATACTGAGTAAGTTCAATTTTCTTGACTACTTATGCATTTAAAAATTTTCCAATAGCTTTTTTACTAAAGTCTGAAAGTACTAGTTGCCCACTTATAACTGCTCTGTCTTCAAGTAATTGATCCCAGTTTTCAGTATTCTGCCACAGTGATATTTTGAGTAATCTCATAGCTTCAGGATTCATAGTAACTAGTTTGTTATTGAAGTGCTTTATATATTCGTCCAATTGTTCTACAGTATCAAATACTTCATTAAAAAGCCCTTTTTCGCCTGCCCATTTTGCTATTCTCCATTCCGTAGCATTGATACCTAGATGCCCAAATGCAGAAACGCCAATTTTTCTTTCTACCGCTGGCCCAATTACAAACGGGCCTATTCCAACGGCCAATTCACTTAATTTGACAGAGGCATACTTAGTAGCCATACAATAATCACAAGCAGACGCAATACCTACACCGCCTCCGACAGCTTTGCCTTGCACTCTACCAATGACAAGTTTTGGTACTTTTCTTATAGCATTGATTACATTGGCAAAGCCCATAAAAAATGATTTTCCTGCTTTTTCATTTTCTATACTTGCCAATTCATTAAAACTAGCTCCTGCGCAAAAAGTTCGATCGCCTCCACTTTTTAATAGTATGATTATTGCTTCGTCATTCGCTCCCATAGCAATAATTGCAGCCTCTAATTGTGAAAGCAATTTGCCAGGTAAAGAATTGTGAGAAGGATGAAAGAATTCAATTATTCCTACGTTATTTATAATTTCCGTTTTTATATTTCCGTCCATTTTGTTTTACTTTTGTATCAAGTATTAATACTCTTTTTTTATTCTATCGAGATCTCTTTTATTTTCTCTTTCTTTAATTGATTGGCGCTTGTCATAAGATTTTTTTCCTTGAGCAAGCCATATTTGTAATTTGATATGACCTCGTTCAGAAAAATATAATTTATAAGGGACTAATGTCATACCTTTTTCTACAACACGTCTTTCAATTTTTTTTAATTCTGACTTTCTAAGTAATAATCTCCTATCTCTTCTTGTTTCATGATTGTTGATTGTACCATATTTGTACTCTCCTACATACATGCTTTTCAGCGTAAGATTGCCATCCTGAAACAAACAATAAGCATCAGACAGATTTGCATTGCCTTCTTTTATTGCTTTGACCTCAGTACCTACAAGTACTAATCCTGCCTCAAACTCTGACAAAAATTGATATTCAAATTTTGCTTTTCGATTTACAATTTGTTTAGTTTCTATTTTTTTCTTTGCCATTATTTTTTCCACTTAATATTACAACCAGCACTCGGATATTGTTTTTCTGGAGCATGATTGCCATTTATCATTGAATCCAGTGCATTTTTTAAATCTCCTCCTGTCAAAGGAATATTGTTACCTGGTCTTGAACCATCTAATCTACCTCGGTAATATAATTTTTTATCCTTGTCAAATACAAAGATATCTGGTGTACATGCAGCATCATAAGATTTTGCAACGTCTTGAGATTCGTCGTATAAGTATGGAAAAGGAAACTTTAATACCATCCCGACTATCTCCATTTTGTCAGGAGAATCAAGTGGGTAATTTTCAATATCATTCGAACTGATAGCTACAAATCCAATACCTTTTAGTTTGTATTCATTGGCAATAGCAATCAATTCGCTATTGACATGGATTACATATGGACAGTGGTTACATGTAAAAATAACAACCAATCCATTTTCCTTTTTCAGATCTTCAACATTATATTTTCTTTTAGAAATAGTATCGAGAAGTGAAAAGTCAGGAGCGATCGTCCCTAAATTCATCATATTTGACTCTACTAATGACATATATTATCTGTTTTTTATTATTTTTTTTTAGTTGCAAAGCTACAATTCTATATTAAGAGTACAAAAGTAGACTTGTTTTTATACTTTTGCACTATGCGAATTATAATTGGAATATTATTCATCTTCTTTTTTTACAGCACCTTGATATCTCAAGCGGGAAACCCATTTGAAATAAAATCAAGAATGGACGCTCTATACAAGACTAATAATGTAGAAGAAAGTTCAAAAAAAAATATTTTTGATATTGAGAGGGCAGATAATCACAATATAGAGATAGTTGATCAACCAGTATTGCCCAATATTGATAATGAGCTAGAATTAGATACATTGCCGAATGAAGAAGAATCAGATATAATTCCAATTGTGGGTGAAGTGGACAGTGATGAAGAAACTAATTCATTTTCTAATCCTTTTGATGTATCCCATATTCCTATTAGACGTAGTAAGTTAAAAGAAGAAGGGAATGCATTAAAATCAACTAAAAATATAGAAACTGAAGTAACAAGTTCTAATACTTTTATTTTTTGGTTGCTGTTGTTCTCTTCGTTACTTTTGTCAATTGTAATAAATACTCAAAAGAAGGCCATTCAAAAAATTGTAAAATCAATAACTAACGAAAATAGATTGAAACTCAATTTTCGAGAGGATAAAAAAGGGTTGAATGGACATTATTTATTTATGTATGCAGTGTTTTTTATTAACGCTTCAATTTTTACATATTTAGCAATAGGCCACTTTTATAATCTTACAGGATGGTTGGTGTTTAAGTATTGTGCAATGTGTGTTGTATTTATATACTTGGCAAAACATATCATGATTTGGATACTAAATATAACATTTCCGTTTCAAAAAGAAATCAGTTTATATGGTTTTACAATCGAATCTTATAATATTTTCTTAGGTATTATCTTAATTCCCATTAATTTGATAGTAGCATTTTCTCATTATAATATTGCTACTTCTGTATTGTTTTTAGGTATAGGAATAATAGGGGTGTTATTGATATTAAGATCCATCAGAAGTTTGCTGTTGGCTAGTGTACATATCCAAAATAGTTTATTCCATTTTTTATTGTACCTTTGTGCCTTCGAAATTCTGCCTATGCTCTTATTTTTTAAGGTTATAGGTAAAATGAACTTTTTGTAGTAAGTGAAACGTTTTAAGAAAAACAACCTTTGAGTATGGCGATAAGAGGAACCGCAACAGCAGATTTGGAAAACTATAAAGAGCTTTTTAAAAGTGTAAAGACAATATTGGTTTCGCAACCAAAACCAGAACGTTCTCCTTATTATGAACTTGAGAAAAAATGGGGACTTACAATTGATTGGCGGCCTTTTATACATGTAGAGCCAGTCTCTGAAAAAGAATTTAGAAAGAATAGACTTCGACCGGATGATTTTTCTTGTATCATATTTACAAGTAAAAATTCTATAGAGCACTTCTTTAGATTGTGTGAGGAAATGAGAATAAAAATGCCTCAAGAGACAAAATATTATTGCCTAACTGCAACAATAGCTAATTACCTTCAGAAATTTATTGTCTATAGAAAACGTAAAGTTTTTGTTGGGAAAAGAAAAATAGCTGATCTTAACAGCTATTTTGTCAAGCATAAGGGTAGCGAAAATTACCTCTTGCCTTGTTCTAATTTAGGATCAAAAGAAGTTGTAGCTTATCTTGATAAAAATAATATTGACTATAAGGGAGCAATGATGTACCGTACAGTAGCAAGTGACTTGTCGGATTTGACAGATGTAACTTATGACGTTCTTATATTTTTTAGTCCACTTGGAATAGAGTCACTTATTAAAAACTTTGAAGGTTACACACAAAAAAACACTAGATTTGCTGTGTTCGGAAATTCTACACTCAAAGCTGTAAATGATCGAGGATTGTTTCCAAATATTGTAGCTCCATCTCCGGAAAGTCC
>JAZGFO010000051.1:0-3277 GCA_036479655.1 Saprospiraceae bacterium | reverse complement strand
ATAATTTGGAAATTTGGTTTTTGCTGCTTTTAGAACTATATCTGGTCTATTAGTCCTATCTGATAGATGGGCAAAAATTACAAACGATGTTTTATCTATTCCTATTTTTTCTAGGCCTTCTAAAGCATCATTTGTACTTAAGTGTCCATAAGCAGAGGCTATTCTTTCTTTTAAAAGATCTGAATAATCTTCATAATCTTTTAACATCTGAACATCATAATCTGTTTCTATTAGATAAGCATCTGCGCCTAACATGTATTGTCGCATCAATGGAGTTATGATCCCGGTATCTGTTACATAACACAATGTTTTGTTATATGTTGTATCTTTTACTAAAAACCCAAATGTATATTTTGCATCATGCTTGGTACTAAATGTCTTTACTTCCAAATCTCCGAAATTTAATATATCAGAGGGTTTTAGATCTATTATATTTACATTGTAAAATTTATCTTGTCTGGCGTTATAACTCCACTCGTGCATATAAACTGGGCATTTAAATTTCCTACCTGCTGGCCCAGCTGATTTTATGTGATCGGAATGCTCGTGTGAGATTATAATCGCATCGAATTCTGTACGTCCTGCATTTTGTACTATCTTTTTGACAGCAACGCCCACATCAATTAAAATGTGAGCGTCATTTGTCCAAATATAAGTACAATTACCAGATGAAGAACTCGCTATAGGTAATATATTCATTCATTTTATGTGACTTGTATGATTGGCCTTCCCTGTCCGCGTCTTGTACGCCATGCTTTTAATGCGACAGCTTGCCGCCAATCAATCTGTTGATAATATTTAGAAATATCGGCTGCTTCTAAATAAGATAAAATATTAACTATTCTGCGTGTTTCGTTTGCCATTTCTGGTAGTAATCTTGGAATACGTACCCGATCCAATAAAGTGTAATTAGTTACATCACCAAGTGTATTGATTTTACCTTTTGGATTGGCATTTTTAGTATGTTCAGTGTGTTTGTATACAACACTGATAATTGTTTTATCTTTAGTATAGTGCATTGACAGTGCCTTTATCACTGTTCTAGCAGCCATTTTTTTCTGATTTTTCTTTTTCATCATTCTCTTTTTATCTAAATTAATAATCTACGTTGATATTTTGTTTATGACAGTGCATGTTTGTAAATATTTATCAATAAATACTGGGTTTCTCCACATATTTTTTAAATATATGGAGAAATCTTCATCTTCGAGATCTTGCGGCACCAAATCTCGTACAATGCAGAACTTGCCGCCTGTCACATTCATTCTTGGGAAGCCAACACTGTGCATTAAGTAGGTAATACCTGGAAGATTAATATATTCTAATTCTTTTTGAACTTTAACTTCATTCGTTATTAATACTATAGGTTTTCCTATATAAGGCGTAAAATTCATTAGGCTTCTTTTTCTTTTTCTGGATTTTCATCAACATCATGGCCGAGGAAAGTTTCCATGTTACCTGCTACGGTTACAAGACGCTTTTCATAATCAGAAAACCAATCTGGTTCATTTTTTATAGATGGTTTCAAAATATTGACAACCATATTGTCCAGTTTGTTTAAAATGCCAACTAATGTTTTCAAGCTCTCGTCTGTAAAGTCTTTTCCAAATAAAACAACCACCTCATCTAAAACAAAGTATAGAATCTCAGGCGGTTTTGGGAAATAGACATCGAAATCTGTAACTTTCATATCAGATTCTTTTTCTTCAATGCTAATACCGTCTATCTTGTAAATTTTTACTTCAATAGTAGTCTTTTTGGCCACAAAAATATACTCATTTTTGGCCCAGATTTCTTCAGGTGTAATAAACTCTACCTCTTTTGAAGTAGAATTTTCTGTAGAAGTTTCTTTTTTATCAGTCATTATTCCTCAAAAATTTGTAAATATGATGTTCTAGTTTAGTCATTTGTTTATTATGTTTTGGCACCCATTGGGCACTCCTGTTGTTCTTATTATAAGAATACTTTTGTACTATAATTCGTTTCGAATCTAACTTTAAAAGTATAGATGCTAACGCGTCTAGTTTTCTTGTTCCAAAATTTTTGCCACAAATAACAAAAACTCCTTCAGGAGGCATAGACATGTAATCATCCATTTCCATAAAATCATCGATGTCAACATCTGAATATACACTATAAGCCATTTCCTCGTTATTCATGATATGTATTTCTATATTTTCTGTTGATATTTCGGGAGTTCTTAATGTTGGAACTTTTCCAAATATAGTGTAAACTTTACTTCTAGGCAATGTTACAAATACAGGTTTATCAAAAGAATGTATTTTTGTAGTTATTGCTATAACTTCTGATCTGTCCGGTTCACTTACAATAGATTTTTTAATATCTTCCAATTCTGCTGACATGCTATATTTTTGTAATGGTTGTGTAAGTCCATTTGCTGCTATTTGTTGCTTTTCTAAATCTTCTATGACTGTTTTTAAATCTAGAAGTTTGTCGTCTTCATTGATTTCTTTTGGATCTTCACTCATTTTAATAATTTATTTTTGTCTACCGGGTAAACATACATTAATTGATTGTTAAATGATTTTTTAATTGGAGCAGGATTTTTAATGTATTGTCCTTTATATAGATCTTCTATGATTGTAATTTTAGAAAAATCCAGACTCTCACCAGCACTACGAAGATACTTTTCTACCTCTCTTAGTGCAGTGTCCATAATTAAATAATCCTCACCGCCAGTCCCGTAGAATCCTATTATAGGAATTAATCTTATTGTTTTATCTAAGTCAACGTCTGAACTGCTTTGTAATCTCAATTTTCCTGTAGCAATAAGGTCTCTTAAAGTAAACCAGAATTTCTCGGCAGGTCTTTGAATTGCAGTTAAGCGAATAAGATTATCTACTTGATCGATTAAGTATTGTTTAAATTGGTCTTGATATTTTTTTGCTTGTGTTGCGGTCCAGAACCATTCTGCAAAGAAATAATATGAGGTATAAAGTAAAGACATATTTCTTGCAATGCGAATATCGTTATGTTTTCCTATTGTATGTTTATAGAATTCCTCATGTAATTTTCTTTGAAAATCATGATATACATTTTCTTTATCCGGATAATTCAATACGTGATGAATATATTTTGCGGTTATCGCGCTATAGTATTGCCTCATATCTAATACTTTTAAACCAGCATTTATATTCTTTACTGGTTGTGTATAATCAAGTGTAATAGTACGAGCCATGACTGAGCTTTGACCTTCAGCTAAATCTTCACCAGTTATCAAAAGTGATCCACGCATTGGTTTTGCTCTTTTAAGTTC
>JAZGFO010000050.1:0-92435 GCA_036479655.1 Saprospiraceae bacterium | reverse complement strand
TTTATTCAAAATTTAATTTCTCAAAACAAAATGAAAGGTGCACAACCTCTTATACCAAGTGGAGTAATTATTTCAAATAATAATGGAAGTTTTACCGAACAAGCAATCAATGAAAAAGAAGAAATAATTGCAGGCTATTACCACATACAAGCCAAAGATTTGAATGAAGCAACCAAAATTGCTAAATTAGACCCAAGGTTTGAAGACGGTAAATAGAGAGTGGAAATAAGACAGATTATGAAAATTGATGGTATAAACAAATAAACTGTAATAGATAAAGCATTATGTCAATAACCGATACTCAAAATTATAGGCCCAACATAGGTAGACACTCACTTTGTTTATCTCAAACAGATAAAAACTAAAAAAAAATTTACAATAATTCTTTAAACCTAGAAAACCAAGCATTTATTATTCAAAAACACACATTTAGTAAACCAATGTAAAGATTATTTACGTTTGCGATTATTTTTATTCCTGTTACTATTGTTATTGCTATGGTTTCTATTGCTATTTCTACCGCTATTTCTATTGCGATTATTACTACTTCTACCGTTCCTGCTCGATGACCTTGTCGTGTGTAGTTTTCTATTCATTGGCGTTAAATTGCCAACAACATAGTCTTCAGATAACACTAAAGCTCCTTTTGATATAGCTTTTAGATCAGATTTGATTATCTCATCATTTACATAATGTTCCTTATTCCAAGTACGATATGCAAGTTTCATGTATGCCGCAATAACATTTGTATATTCTTGCTTCATTTCTTCATCTTCCATCTCTATAGCTTTTTTTACCATGAGTTGGATTGTATATCCATAATGTCTAAACCTAAATTCAGATTGATGATAAGGGAGACGAATTACTTCAGTTTTTTCACCATCATTAGTGGTTATGACTCCTTCAGGAGCAGTCACATCAATATCGTAATTTGCAATTTTAAAAAAATGTTTCCACAGTCTCAAACGATACTCCAACACCATTTTATTAGTTGGATTCATTTGATACATTAGATCAATAATTGCCTCAGCAAATTCTTGTCTTTCTTCTTTATGTTCAATTGCCTTACAATGATTAATAAGCTTTTGAACATGTCTACCATATTCAGCAATTGTAAGATTTTCTCTTTCTGAATTATATTCTAATCCATGAATTGTATTTACCATTATATTGGTTTTATTTTTATTCTACTGTTACAGATTTAGCAAGGTTTCTTGGTTGATCTACATCACATTTTCTCAAGACCGCTATGTGATAAGCTAATAATTGTTGAGGTATTGCAGACAACAAAGGTGAAAAAGGTTCTTCAGTTTCAGGAATTTCGATTACATAGTCGGCCATTTTTTTAAGCGCTTCATCACCTTCAATGATAATAGCAATAATTATACCTTTTCTTGCTTTAACCTCTTGAATATTACTTTCAATTTTTTCTCGTGCACTTTTATTAGTAGCAATAACTATTACAGGCATTTGCTCATCTATTAATGCAATAGGACCATGCTTCATTTCTGCTGCCGGATATCCTTCAGCATGTATGTATGATATTTCTTTTAATTTTAATGCACCTTCTAACGCTGAAGGAAAATTATAGCCACGACCAAGATACAAGGCATGCTGACTATCCTGAATTTCTCCAGCAATGTATTTTATTTTATCATTTAATTTTAATATTCTTTCTGCTTTTGCTGGTAATGATTCTAGAGCGTATAGTAATTTTCTAAAATCACTTTCATTTATTGTTCCTTTTTTCTGGCCAAGATTAAGGGCCATTAGACTTAAAATAACCAATTGACTAGTAAATGCTTTAGTAGAAGCTACTCCTATCTCTGGTCCAGCATGAATATAAGAACCACAATCAGTAAGTCTTGCAATCGAAGAACCTATTACATTTACAATTCCGTAAGTAAGTGCTCCTTTATCTTTAGCTAATTTTAATGCTGCTAATGTGTCTGCTGTTTCTCCAGATTGCGACAATGCAATAACAATATCGTTTTCACCAATTATTGGATTTCTATATCTAAATTCCGATGCATATTCTACTTCGACAGGGACTCTTACTAATTCTTCAAATAGATATTCTGCGATTAATGCAGAATGCCATGAAGTACCACAAGCAACAAATATAATACGTTTCGCATTTACGAATTTACTCATATTATCTTGCATACCACCTACTGACACCCATCCTTCCTCGGCATTGATTCGACCTCGCATACTGCCTCCTATTGTAGTTGGCTGTTGAAAAATCTCTTTCAACATAAAATGATCGTATCCACCTTTTTCAAGTTCTTCAAGCTTTAAATCTAGTTCGTGAATCTTTGGATTTTGTACTTGATTTTTAGTGTTTTTAACTACAAAGTTTTTATTCTTATTTATAGTTACTATTTCTTCATCTTTTAAATAAACAACTTTATTTGTAAATTTGATGATTGGACTTGCATCTGACGCTAAAAAATATTCATTATCACCAATACCAATTACCATAGGACTTGATTTTCTGGCTCCGACCAATATGTCAGGATTTTCTTTATCCATAACTACTATAGCATATGCACCTACAACTTTGGTCAGTGCTATTCTAACAGCATCTTCCAAACTAAGATTATCTTTAATTAGGTATTCTTCAATAAGATTAACAAAAACTTCTGTGTCTGTTTCACTCGAAAAATTGTAGCCTAGTTCTTTTAGAGCTGTTTTTAGTACTGCATAATTTTCAATGATTCCATTATGTACCATTGTCAATCGTCCACTATTAGATACGTGTGGGTGAGCGTTTTCGTCATTTGGTTTTCCGTGTGTTGCCCACCTAGTATGTCCTATACCTATTGTACCATCTGTGTTTTTTAAATTTGCTGCAATTTCTAATTCTGATACTTTACCCTTCTTCTTTATAGTGGTAATTTCATTTCCTATTATAGAAACTCCAGCACTATCATAACCTCTATATTCAAGCCTTTTCAGTCCTTCAATTAGTATTGGATAAGCCTGTTTAGCGCCTATGTAAGCTATTATTCCACACATATTAGTATGTTTTCTATATTATTAATTTTCAGTGTATGCTATTCTTAGTTTCATAGCATATTCACTGTGGGTCGGTCCGTAAAACACTGTTCTTCTTGGTGATTCTTGCCTTCCAACAGGTGACAATATCAACGTAGAGGCATCGCCATCATTTTTAATCTGGTTTCTGATATAATCAGTAATATTAAATGTCACAGTTTTTACAATCGTAGCATCAGCTAACTCTGTAGTTTTTACGTTTCCATCCAATAATGCTAATGCATCCGAAATAGATACGCCATTTTTTAGAATATCATCAATCAAGATTCTATTACCTTCGTCATTATATTTACTTAACAAAAATCTTCTGCCAGTAGGATATATATCTACATTATCTTCTTCATTAATAGTCAGCACTAATTGTGCCGAATTTATTAAATTTCCTTTTAACGATGATAAATCTGGCAATGATATTTCACTATTTACTCCTGCCATATTCTGAACAAAAAGGTTGTCTTCTCCTTCAGTAATCATATCTATTGCTGTACCTACTTCAGATCCAGAATAATCATGAATAAATTTTGAAAATGTAACTGGGCGAATTCCATAATTATAAGTAGACAATTTGACCTCACCTTCATCATTTACAGAAAAGTGAACTGATAATTTTGATATTCCAGAATTGAGTTGAGAATTATCATTAAAGTTAAATCCAATCATTCTGTTATTTCCCTCAACAGTAGCTTTGATATATAGCCCTTTATAATTTTCTAACATTATAGTATCAGATTTTGCAGCTAATTCATCCATAATCAATTCTTCGCCTAATATATCATCAAGCCTAATTCTAAATCTTGGGGATAAGCTTACAATACTATCTTTCTCTATGTCTCTTAATTTTTTCTCTACATTAATTGTAGCACTTGGTCTAAATGATTTAGAAGCAAGTGGAGTCATTTCTATTTCAAAGTCACGATTTGAAAAAAGCGTATCAATATCCATAAAATCTTCAATCACACGATATACCTCAATATTAATTATAGAATTAGTATCGCCATAAAAGCCCAAAGTATCGTATTCTAACTCTAAGATAACGCTATCTAATGTAGCATCAGTATATATTGGTAAATTAGACCCAAACCTAAAACCTGTATAGATATCAGAAGAATAATGTCCAAAAACAGGATCATCGATTTCTCCTAACATATAGGTTTGATTATTACTTCCAACTCTATACGTCGCTACAGAATCTCCAGAAATAGTTTTTCCGGAAAGTAAAAAGTCATCATTAAAGTTTAGGTTAATTTGTTCGTTACCTATTAGGTCATTACCAATAATTGATCCATCATTACAGCTATATAGAAGTACTATACTAACAACTAATGCAAGTGCAAAAATATTCTTCATTCAAAAATTTAATTTCGTGATTTTACTTAGACTCCTCTTCTTCCTCTTCTTCAGGTAGTAAGCTTTTATACAAATCTAACGTAGCTTGTAACTGATCATCTACATTTAAATATTCTTGTACGATAACATCAGAATCTTTTATCTTCTTAGTAACGTCTTTAGACAGCTCTTTGCTCCCTTTGATAACAACTTCAGAATAATGTATACCTCCCATATCTAACGTTATATTATCACCATTAGTATATGGAGTTACATCTTCTTGTTCGATACCATTGATAGCAGCAATCTCCAAAAACCTATCTGTAAATGAGTCTTCTAACTCATTATCATATGCAGAATATATAACTTTAGCATGCTCAAATATAGGATCTGTGTTATATACTTTCTTCTGAAATAATGGTATTAGACTTGTCAAAGGTCCATGACAATGAATAATATCTGGAGCCCAGCCAAATTTTTTGACAATTTCCATTACTCCTTTACAGAAAAACACCATTCTGTCTTGATTATCTTCAAATGGCTTTCCTTCTTCATCTTCAAAAATCATTTTTCTTTTGAAAAACTCTTCATTGTCTAAAAAATAAACTTGCATTCTTGCACCAGGCAAAGAAGCAACCTTTATAATCAATGGATAATCTTCATCATCTACAATGATATTCATTCCTGATAACCTTACAACCTCATGCAATCTATGTCTTCTCTCATTGATTGTACCATACTTAGGCATCAAAACTCGGATTTCATATCCTTGCTCTTGAACCAATTGTGGTAGTTTTCTTACCAGCTCCGACATTTCAGATAGCGTGGTGTAAGGTTTCATTTCTTGGGTCACAAATAAAACTCTCTTCTTACTCATATTCTCTTTATCAAATTAAAAAACTAATACTCTCTTTAAAACGGGCTGCAAAGGTAACAAAATAATACTGCTAAACCTAAAGAAATCACTTGATTACCGAATGTTTGAACTGTAATTGTAATAATCTAGTGTATATTGCCTACTTTTAAATCAAAAAATCTACTTTATTGATTCAAAAAAAAATTATAATCAATAAAATACTTAAGAAAGCACTTAATTATATCAACTTTGACTTAAATTTTTACTCATGACAGAAGCACAAAATACAGTATTAAAAAATAAGATTATCGCTCTTATTGAAAAATCAAAGCTTGATATAGTTGATATTGAAAAAATGACCCAACCTATATCACCAGAAAATAGTATTGGAAGAATAAGCAGAATGGACGCAATCAATAATAAGTCAGTTATGGAAGCTGCTTTGAGGTCAAAAAAAATAAAATTTACTAAACTCAAATTGGCACTTACCAAAATTGATGATGAAAATTTTGGCGATTGTTCTTCTTGTAAAAACCCAATTCAATCTGGAAGATTAATGTTTATGCCCGAAAGCACCCTTTGCATTAGGTGTGCAAATAGATAGTATCCAATACCACAACTTACATTTAAAAATCAAATGGGTTCAAAAATAAATCAAAAAACTTATTCTTCAAAAATCCTTTTATTTGGAGAATATACCATTTTACATGGCTCTAAAGCTGTTGCTATTCCTTACAACAATTATTTTGGTTCTTGGAAATATAAAGCAAGCTATAATGATAGAGATTCTCTTCACCCTATAAAACAATACTTATTCTCTTTGTACCAAACTAATCAAATGAATAATTTTGATTTTGATAAATTGGAATATCAATTAACTAAAGGATTGTACTTTGACTCTAATATACCTCAAGGATATGGAATTGGTAGTAGTGGGGCACTGACTGCTGCAATATTTGATAGGTTTGTAGTACATAAGCAACAATGCAAATTTACAGATTTGAAAGCTATGCTAGCACTAATTGAATCTTTTTTTCATGGCTCTTCTTCTGGTCTTGACCCTTTAATCAGTTATCTAAATCAACCAATTTTAATACATAATGATAAGAAAATCGAATTTTTAGATTTTGAAAACAAGATAATTAACAATCAGCTATTCTTACTTGATACTGGAATAGACAGAAGTACTTCACCATTAGTAAAAGCATATTTAGAAACTAGAAAATCAAGCGAAATATTTATTATGAAAATGCAATTAATTAGTGAAATTAATGATCTAATAATAGACAACTACTTATCGCAAGATATTGAAAATTTAGAAAAATACATCCAACAACTTAGTCAACTACAATATGAAACATTAAAAATGCTGATTCCTCCTCACTTTTATGATTTGTGGGAAAATGGAATAACAACAAAATCATATAGCCTCAAATTAAATGGAGCAGGTGGTGGCGGTTTTTTAATGCTTTTTCTTCATAATACTTCAATATCAATAGCTAATATATGCAAGAAATACAACATTGCTAAATATCAAAAAATAACGACATGAAGCCAAAAGCCAACCATGATTTTTTTTACTCTCCCGCCTTCTGACTTCCTAAAGAAGAACCACCACACTTCCCCCAAAGCTAAAAACCCATTGCCAACCGGCAACCGCCAAAAACATGAAATACCATGGAAGGTAATTAGAGATAAAGATAAAATGCATTATCTTTGTTGTGATGCAAAGCTATACTATAAAAATACAACAGTTTGAAGGACCTTTTGATTTGCTCTTATTTTTTATTGAGCGAGATGAATTGGACATCAATGATATTCCGATAGCGACAATAACAGATGATTTTTTGGCCTATATCAAAGCATTGGAAAAAATGAATATTGATGTAGCCAGTGAATTTATATTAGTTGCTGCGACATTGATGCGTATAAAAGCGCGATTATTGATTCCAAGAAAAGAGCTTAATGAATTGGGGAATGAAATAGATCCTAGAGAAGAATTGACGCAACGATTATTGGAGTATAAAAAATATAAGGATATTCTTGATCAAATGCGGCAAATGGAACAAGACCAAAGCTTAAAATTTGATCGAGGAAATGTAAGCTCAGAGTTAAGAAAAATAGCTTCAAAAGCACTTGTAGATGTAGAGTTAGAGTCTTTGACTTTGTACAAACTACTTAATACATTTAAACGAATGATGGAAGACCAAGAAGCAAGATCTTCGAGAACCATACACCGAATAGTTAAATACAACTATACAATTAGCGAACAACAGGCTTATATATTTGACAAATTAAAAAAAGTAAATAAGTTGAATTTTGTCAACTTATTTATAAAATTGGAAAATAGAATTCATGCAATAATTACTTTTTTATCTCTTCTTGAGTTATTAAATCAGCAAACTGTTGTTGTTACTCAAGGAGAAGGGGTAAATAATTTTTGGATTTCATTGGCCTAATATTATCTAAAGCTCCAATCATAGTTTTCTATTTCACACAATACGATTTCTAATAATTTCATTGTATCCTTAATGTCTGATATGCTCGCCATTTCTATTACTTGATGAAGATATCTTGTAGGGATAGATATCGCTCCAGCTATTGATCCACCATTAGCATGACGTTGTAGTGCAGCAGTGTCAGTGCCACCAGCTGTTAATATCTCCATTTGATGCTTTATTTTGTGCTTTTCGGCCAAAGATTTCATATACTTTACCATTCGATAATCACAAATAGTAGCCCCATCCATAACTTTGATGGCAGTCCCTTCTCCAAGTCTTGATATCATCTCGTGAGGTGCTGCACCGGGTAAGTCATACGCCAATGTAACATCTAAGGCAATACCAAAATCAGGATTAATACCAGAAGCAGCTGCAGTGGCTCCTCGCAACCCTACTTCTTCTTGGACTGTAAATACTGCATAGATATCATAAGGTACAGTCTTGGACTTTAATGATGCCATTACTTCTAACAGTATAAAAACGGATACTCTGTTATCAAGCGATTTAGAATTTACACAATCACCCATTACTATGAGTTCTCTTTCTCTAGTGATGACATCTCCTACCGATATTAATTCATTTACCCTATCTTTTGACAATCCAGTATCAATAAAAAAGTCAGTAGTTTTTGGTGCTTTAGATTTTTCTTCGGCAGTAAGTACATGTATAGGCTTGGTACCCATCACACCGATTACCTCCTCACTGCCATGAATAATTACCCGCTGCGCTGTCAAGGTTTTAGCATCGAATCCTCCCAATGTATGGAATCGTACAAATCCCTCATTATCTATAGCCGTAACGATAAAACTTATCTCATCCATATGAGCTGCAACCATTACTTTTTTATCAGAATTTCCCTTCTTTATAGCTACTACATTACCCATATTATCAATGTAGTATTCATCGACAAGAGGTTTTATTTTTTCTAAAATATAAGCTCTGATTTTTTGCTCGTGTCCTGGTGCACCAGAAATACGACATATTTCGCTTAGCATTTCTATATTGATCATTATTTCGTGAGTTTAGTGTAAATATAAGAAATGAGAATAAAACTTTAGATTTGTTTTACGCTTTCATTTATAATTACTACAATTTATCAAGTTCTTTTTTAACTAATTTATTACTTAATAGCGCTCTTGTTATTTTCAAATTTAAATTTCTCAAATCAATTAAATTTACATTAAATAATGGAGACGTATTGGAGCCACTTGCAGATAATACTTTAGTATATCCTAGCACTATTGTCCAACCATGCAATGTACTTAGCATTGGGTCAATTGATGCCAATATACTCCCATCTTTTTGCCCTCTAATTATTTCTTTTACGGTCAGTTTAAAAGGAAGATTTTGAATATGTTGCAATTTTATATAAAAGATACTATCCTTTGTAGCTGGGGTAAGCTTAGATTGATCTTTTCCAGATGATGAAGAACGAATCATTGCAAAATAGTCCAATAGAGCTTCTGTGTATAAGAAATTATTTTCACAAAAGGACATAAAAGTATCAATTAGAGCAATAACAGACTCTAATCCCGATTTAGATTTATAGTTGTCAAGTGTCTTATAATAGTTGTCATTAAGCAATTGCAACCCTGCGAAAGTAACTGCAAGATATAAATTCTCTTTGCTTTGAAAATAGCTATACAATGTAACTTTGGTGATCCCTGTTGCTGCAGCTATGTCTTCCATTTTTGCATTCTTAAAACCTACTGCATTGAAAACCTGTTTTGCGGCTTCAATAATATTGTTTTCCTTAATTAGTTTTTTACTATCTCTCATTATTTAATTTATGAGGATTTTTTATTTCTAAAAATATTCTTCTCGTTTATTATTTCTACTAATTTTTTTGGCACTTTATTTTGCCACCCATCATTATTATTTGCAATATTCTCATAAACTATTTTTGGGTCTATATAGAGCATATCTGACTCATAGTCCGCAACATCTACTATTTGATTACTATCTGTTAAATGTTTGTATAAAAACTTTATTCCTTCCGGAACTGGTAAGTTTTCAGTATTCATAATTGTATTGTTCTCCAGAAGAACAGGATAGCTGTATATTTTAATGTTTTTAGTAAATAACTCTCCAAAAGCTACAAGTAATCTACCGTCTTGGTTACCATAATACTTTTCATTAATAATATCAAGCAACTCTCTAACACCTATAACAAGCCCTAATTTTTTAATTTTATAATCTCCTAAATAGTTAATAAGTTTTTGATGGTTGCTGCAGTTAGATACAATGACTTTATACCCCAAAGCACATATTAATTCTGTACGGTCGAGAAAGTCTTGATAATCAATATTTCCTTCGTCGTCTTTTAAATAGTCAAGCGTTATTTCTGTAATTACATATGCACGTTCAGTATCGACATAATCTTCTTTTTTGAATTGAACAAAACTGGATTTTATTACATCTTCTGTTACTAAAGTTGGAGGTCTAAAATTACCTCTTATTACCATTAAGGATTTTTTGTAAAGAAACTCTGATGCATGAGTACTTTCCTTATTTTGGTCAAACATAGTAACTTCTGTAAGGCCAAACAAGACTAAATAAAGAGACAATAATCGATTGTCAATTGTAAATGCTGGTCCTGTAGCTTTTATCATATCTATAGTTACCCTTCCTTCAAGACCATCTATAAGTGATTCTACAAGTTTTTCAGGATTGTCCATATAATAATAACAAGCATAAATAAGATTTACCCCAAGATCACCAATCGCTTCTTGTTGTAATTTGTTATCATTATCATGCATTTTTACATGGATTACCAATTCGTTGTATTCAGAACAAGGTGCATGTTGAAATCTAACTCCCATCCATCCATTTCCTTTGATCGTCCTCGAATAATTAATTGCGGAAACGGTATCAGCAAAAGAGAAGAACGTAGCTAAATGACACATATCGCCAAGTCTATCTTCTAATAGTTTCCCTTCATGATCCAACATTTTGTACAACCTAGACTCACAGACATATCTCCCACTATCCTCCTTACCATAAATAGCATCCGAAAATTCTTTGTCATACGCTGACATTGTCTTTGCTATAGTCCCTGCTGCAGCTCCTACTTGAAAAAAATTTCTTGCTACTTCTTGTCCTGCACCTATCTCCGCAAAAGTGCCATAAATTTTATTGTTAAGATTTATCTCTAATGCCTTTTGGTCAGTTGTAAGTGTTTTAGGTGGTTTTGTATCCTGCATATTGTCTATTAAAACTATTAGAATTTATAATTAATGCTACAAAAATAGAAAAATAAACTTTATTAAAAGCATTAACTTAGAGCTACTATACACAATGAACGCATCTTTAGATAGATAGACAAAAGACAAATTAACTGTTTTGTCTAATCCTGCTACAAATTGTTCCAAAACCACATTTCAGTAAAAATTGGTACTAAATAATGAATGATATATAGAAAAATTAAAATATATACCCAAATAACATTAAAATGTCTTGCAATTCAATAACTTTGCCCTTTAAATACCATGTAGCAATTCTATAAAATATTAGAATTGAATTTTTAAACGGAATGTTTTAATAACTACTGGTATAACTCTGCAAATATAATTAATGGCAGTTGATGTAATTTTAGGACTCCAATGGGGTGACGAAGGAAAGGGAAAAATTGTAGACTTTCTTGCTGATAAATATGACATGGTATGTCGTTTTCAAGGCGGACCAAACGCTGGGCATACAATAATCATAGGAAAAAACAAATATGTTCTTCATACGATTCCTTCAGGAATTTTTAGACAAAACATTACTAATGTAATTGGTAATGGTGTTGTAATTGATCCTACTACAATGGTCAAAGAATTAGAAAATCTTGATAAAGAAGGTATCGAATATAGAAGTAGATTATTTGTAGCTAGAAAAGCACACTTAATACTGCCTACCCACCGATATATAGATGCTGCATCAGAAGCAGCAAAAGGAAAATCTAAAATAGGAAGTACACTTAAAGGTATTGGTCCAACTTATATGGACAAAACTGGACGAAATGGATTGAGAATTGGAGATCTGGAGGATTCTAATTTCAGAACAAAATATGAAGCTTTAAAAGCTAAACATATGGAATTTATAAAAATGTACCCTCCTATAGATTTTGAATTAGAAGCTGAAGAAAAAAAATGGTTTGAAACTATAGAAATCATTAAAACCCTTAACTTTGTTGATGGAGAATATATGGTCAATAAAGCCATAAAAGATGGAAAAAAAATACTTGCCGAAGGCGCCCAAGGATCTATGCTTGATATTGATTTTGGTACTTACCCATTTGTGACATCTTCTAATACTATTTCTTCTGGAGTATGTAATGGTTTAGGTATAGCACCTTCTCAAATTGGTGAAATATTTGGAATCGTAAAAGCCTATTGTACGAGAGTAGGTTCAGGCCCATTCCCAACAGAATTGTTTGATGCAGATGGAGAAAAACTAGGAGTTGTGGGTCACGAATTTGGAGCTACTACTGGTAGACCACGAAGATGTGGATGGATAGATATTCCTCAATTATTGTATACAATTATGTTAAGTGGTGTGACTCAGATTGTAATTACAAAACTTGATGTCCTTGATGATTTTGATGAAATAAAAGCAGGTAGTCACTATAATATTAATGGTAAAAGCACCAAAGAGCTACCGTTTGATATTAACACTCAAAAAATTCTTGTTGAGTATAATAGCCATAAAGGATGGAAGGAAGATATTGGAGATGCGACTACCGTAGAAGAACTTCCTCCAGCGGCAAGACAATACTTAAAAGACCTAGAAGAGTACCTTGAAACACCAATTACAATGGTGTCAACTGGACCTGAAAGAAGAAAACTTCTTGTAAAATAAGTATATGAATCCAATCATCAGAAAAGGAAAAAGAAACGACTTGCCAAGTGTATATAATTATGTAAAAGAATTGGCAATTTTTGAAAAAGAACCTGCAGCAGTTACTGCTACTCTTGATGATTACTATAGGGCTCATGACGAAAAACTAATCATGACGCACATAGCAGAGCTAAATGGAAAATGTATAGGCATTGCACTTTATTATATGACTTTTTCTACATGGAAAGGGCATATGTTGTACTTAGAAGATTTTTATGTTGATATCAATTATAGATCATCGGGTGTAGGACAATTATTGTTTGATGCTTATATTGCAGAAGCTAAAAAACTTAACTGTAAAATGGTAAAATGGGCGGTTTTGGATTGGAATAAAAAAGCAGTAAAATTCTATGAAAGAAATAACGCAACTATAGAAAAATGTTGGTGGGATTGTAAAATAATTTTTGAGTAAAAGATATTAACTAAAATCATTAAACCCTCTCAAAATGAAAATAGAAAAAGAGCTTACAAAATTGTATTATTCTATTGGGGAGGTCGCTGAAATGTTTGGACTTTCTAACTCTCTGATTCGATATTGGGAAACTGAATTTCCAACTATTAAACCTACAAAAAACAATAAAGGAGTTAGAAGATTTAAAGTAAAAGACATCCGAAATCTTGAGATAATATACACATTAGTTAAAGAAAGAGGATTTACATTAGACGGTGCCAAACAAGAAATGAAGAAAAAACCTGTTGCTGATAATCGAGCTGAGGTAGCCACAAAATTATTAGAAATTAAAAACAAGCTAAATAGCCTTTTGAATAATTTAGAAAATAAGTAACGTTGGTGTAAGCATTATTTGCTATAATAGTACTATTATAAATAGGTCAAAAAACATAAGTCCGCAAAAAAGTCATAGTTTTAGCTAACTATAAAGTATCTTTGCAAAAATTTTAAAAAAAAATAGAAATGATAGAAACACAATCAAATACTAAATACAAAGTAAAAGATATCAGTCTTGCAGATTGGGGTCGTAAAGAAATAGAACTAGCAGAAGCAGAAATGCCAGGACTAATGAGTCTTAGAGAAGAGTTTAAAGGAAAAAACCCTTTAGCAGGAGCTCGTATAGCTGGATGTCTTCACATGACAATCCAAACAGCAGTATTGATAGAAACATTAGTAGATCTTGGTGCTGATGTTACATGGTCATCGTGTAATATATTTTCAACACAAGATCAAGCTGCAGCTGCGATTGCCGCTACTGGTGTACCTGTATTTGCTTGGAAAGGGATGAACGAAGAAGAATTTGATTGGTGTATAGAACAAACACTTCATGCATTTAAAGATGGGAAACCATTGAATATGATTTTGGATGATGGTGGAGATTTAACAAATATGGTTTTGGATAGATTTCCAGAATTAGTAGCTGATATTAGAGGAATAAGTGAAGAGACGACTACTGGGGTTCATAGATTATATGATAGAGAAAAAGACGGAACTTTAGTTTTACCTGCTATTAATATTAACGACTCTGTTACAAAATCAAAATTTGATAATAAATATGGTTGTAAAGAATCTCTTGTAGATGCAATCAGAAGAGCTACAGATGTAATGATGGCAGGAAAGGTTGCTGTTGTTGCTGGATATGGAGATGTAGGAAAAGGCTCTGCGGCTTCACTAAGAGGAGCTGGATGTAGAGTAATAGTAACGGAGATAGACCCGATATGCGCATTACAAGCAGCTATGGATGGGTTTGCAGTACAAAAAATGTCAACTGCTGTTTCTAATGTTGATATCGTTGTAACCGCTACCGGAAATAAAAATATCATCACTGGAAAACACTTCGAAGCGATGAAAGATAAAACTATTGTATGTAATATTGGGCACTTTGACAATGAAATAGATGTAGCTTGGTTAAATGATAACCATGGTGCTTCTAAAATAGAAATCAAACCACAAGTTGATAAATATACTATCAATGGTAAGGACATTCTTCTATTGGCTGAAGGTAGATTAGTAAATCTTGGATGTGCAACTGGTCACCCATCATTTGTAATGTCAAATTCATTTACGAATCAGACATTGGCACAATTGGAATTGTGGTTGAATACCGATAAATATGAAAATAAAGTTTATATGCTACCTAAATACTTGGACGAAAAAGTAGCAAGGTTACATTTAGAAAAAATAGGAGTGGATCTTGAAGTTATGACTGATGAGCAATCTGACTATATTAGCATTCCAAAGAATGGCCCATACAAGCCAGAATACTATAGATACTAATTAATACGCTTAATTGGGTATTACGTTAAAAATGGTGTACAGTGAATATGAGATAATATCTGATATTATTGGACACCATTTTATTTATAGGTTTTTATCATTTCTTATCCTTAATAAAAAAATAACTACTTTTGAGCTACAGTGTAAAACTCAAAAATTGCGCTGTTATTAAAACTTAAATAAAGATTATTAATGTTAGACATTATTCAATTATTACCTGATAGTATTGCAAATCAAATTGCAGCAGGAGAGGTTATACAACGACCTGCATCTGTCGTGAAAGAATTGGTAGAAAATGCAATTGATGCAGGAAGTACAGAGATAAAAATAATTATAAAAAATGCTGGTAAGACACTGATTCAGGTTATTGATAATGGTAAAGGTATGTCAGATACAGATGCCAGAATGTGTTTTGAACGTCACGCTACTTCAAAAATTAGAAAGGCAGATGATCTATTTACAATAACATCCAAAGGATTTAGAGGTGAGGCTCTGGCATCAATAGCGGCAATAGCTCAAGTAGAATTAATAACAAAAAAACAAGATGAAGAACTGGGTCGTCAACTGATAATATCAGGAAGTAAGGTTACTAAACAACAACCTTGTCAGGCTCAATCTGGAACAATGTTTTCAGTAAAAAATTTATTTTTTAATATCCCAGCAAGAAGAAAATTTTTAAAATCAGATGCCGTAGAACTTAAGCATATATTAGAAGAATTTAAAAGAATAGCCCTTGCACATCCAGAAGTTGCGATTTCTATTTACCACAACGATCAAGAGGTATACATCCTTTCAAAAGGTAATGCTCGACAAAGAATAGTAGCAATATTTGGTAAACCAATCAACGAAAAGCTCGTACCTGTAGGAGAAGACACAGAAATAATGAAGTTGTCAGGATTTGTAGGAAGACCAGAAGCAGCAAAAAAAAGCAAAGGAGAACAATATCTATTTGTCAATGATAGATTTATCAAAAGCAACTATCTAAATCATGCTGTAAAAGCGGCATATGAAGATTTAATAGTTAAAGAATCTTATCCACTATATATCTTGTATATTGAAGTAGAACCTTCACAAATTGATATAAATGTTCACCCAACTAAAACTGAAATAAAGTTTGAAGAAGAGCGATTAATCTACAATTATATACGTGTAGCAATTAAGCATGGCTTAGCACATTATAATGTATCGCCAACTCTTGACTTTGGTACTAATTCTAACTTTGGTAACAATATTTTGGCAAAAAAAGAATATGGTGATATCAATAGAGAATACAATCATGGAACCCAACCAAACCATATGGGCGGAAGAGGAAGTAGGTCACAATTTGAAAAATCAAACCTTAAAGCCTGGGAAAATATATATCAAGGTTTAGAAAATCATGCTGTATCAAACGAAACAGATTCACAAGCAAGTATCATTGTGCCTAGTAAAATTAGCTCTGAAGAAGGAAAAAAAGTAACTAAAATAGAAGAAGGGAGACATCCTTATCAGATACATAATACATACATATTAAGCCATATCAAATCTGGGTTTTTGTTGATTGACCAACAAGCAGCACACGAAAGAATATTATATGAACGAAATCTTGCTAGTTTGAGTAGCCATCAGAGACTTACTCAAAAAGAGCTGTTTCCAAGGAGTATAGAGCTTGATAATGCAAAGGCAACTATAATGCAAAATATATTACCAAAGATAAACGCTTTAGGATTTGAAATTGAAGAATTTGGTAATAAAACATTTCTTATCCATGGAATTCCTGCTGGATTAGTTGGTACAGGAGACGCTACCGTCTTGATGGAAAAATTGATAGACCAATATGTTTCTAATATGGAATTTCAATTAGGATTAGAAGAAAACTTAGCAAGGTCATTGGCGGTTTCGGCAGCAATAAAACGTGGAAAAGTACTTGAAGTACCCGAGATGAAATTACTAATAGATCAACTTTTTGCCTGCGAAGTGCCTTATAAAAGTCCAACAGGCAGAAGATGTATTGTTACGATGGACATGGATACTATTATCAAAAAATTTGTAAATTAGAAGTTTAAATTCAAAACATATGACACTAGGAGATTTTTTTCAATTGATGTCAAATAACCCAACAGTTGTTTGCTTTCTATTTATTGCCACACCTTTGACTGCATTTTTAGCTTCAATATTTGGAAAAGAAGAAGGGAATACAACGCCATGGAAAGAACTGTATTCTATACTCGTATATGCTGCATGTATCCCAGGTATATTCGCTATAACACTTAGTGTATATATGTTCTTTTTTGATAGACAACCAATATTAGAAACTAATATATTTACTCAAATATTACCAATTATAAGCATGGTCTTAACACTCTGGCTAATACGTAAAAATGTAGATTTTAAGGATATACCTGGTTTTGAAAAATTAGGTGGTTTGGTGATGATACTTACTGCTATAATATTGACAATGTGGGTACTCGAAAAAACTCATATTTACGCAATTACATTTATTCCGTTTCACTATTTTCTATTATTATTAGTAGGTGTTTTGGTAGCAGTACGACTTGGTTGGAAACAAATGTTTAAAATTAAGGCTTAAAGGGCAATAATTAAGCCTATAAATAGTAACAAAACTGATCTCTGAAAATACTTGATTGGCAATTCTGCGAAATCTGCGTTCCTGGTGGTTTTGCAATACCGATTATGAGGATATTTCATGTAATCTGATTAGAGTAATTTTTTTAAAGAATTTAGTGGTTTAATCGAATAATATTGGTCGCCCCTCTAAAAAACTATCCCTTAATACAAAAGTTATATATATTAGATTTGTGAATTATACAGAAAATCTATTAATAGCCCTTCAATCCATAAAGGATAACTTTTTGCGATCCTTACTTACGCTAATGGTTATTGCTATTGGTATTGCTTGTATGGTAGGTATGCTTACGGCAATTGACTGTATTCTATATTCTATGAGTAGTAATTTTAACAGGCTTGGTGCTAATTCTTTTAGTTTTAAACAGAGTCGTCAGACTATCAAAAGCTCTAATAGAGGCCGTAAGATAAAGCGAGGTGAGCCTATAAGATTTGATGATGCGATAGATTTTAAAGATGCATTTAAATATGGAAGTGCACTTGTATCCATAGATGCTTACTGTACAGGAGGAGCTACTGTAAAGTATGATAAGAAGGAGACCAATCCTACAGTAAAGATAATTGGGATTGATGAAAACTATTTTTTAACCTCTGCTTACGAAGTAGAAGAAGGAAGAAATTTTACAAGTTCAGAAGCACTTTCTGGAACAAATAAGGTAATTATTGGAAATGATCTTGTCAATACTCTTTTTGACAAAAAAGCAGAAAAAGCATTAGGGCAATTAATCTCTATTAATGGTTCGAAATATAAAGTAATAGGAACACTAAAACAGAAAGGTAGCTCTGCCGGATCTGGAAACGATCGAAAAATATATATATCATTACTTAATGCAAAAAAGTTATATGGGTACGCTCAAAAAAACTACAATATAACAGTCTCTACTCCTAATAGTACAGATGTTGATGATACTGTATCAAGTGCAATAGGGACAATGCGAAATATACGTAAATTAAAAGCGGCTGAAGAAAATGATTTTGATATAAGAAAAAGTGATGGAATGTTAGAAAAATTAAAAGACATGACTTCTACCATTCGATTGGGAACAATGATTATTGCTGGTCTTACATTATTAGGTGCTGCTATAGGATTAATGAATATTATGTTGGTATCTGTTACAGAACGAACCAAAGAAATAGGAGTCAGAAAAGCACTTGGAGCAACAAAAATCAATATTCTTGCTCAGTTTTTAAGCGAAGCTATTGTTATCTGTATCATTGGTGGTATTGTAGGAATTATCTTTGGAATATTAATTGGATTTGGAGTTACACTTCTCATTAGTGGTCAATTTGTAATCCCTTGGAATTGGATGACCCTTGGCATTATTGTCTGTATAATAGTAGGTGTAGTATCTGGCATATTCCCAGCCATCAAAGCATCAAATCTCGATCCTATTGATGCACTAAGATGGGAATGATAGTATCCACTTTGTCTGTTGCAAACTATAATCCTAAAATCCTCTTTAATTTTTCTTTATCAATAGCTGCCCCTGCAAAATCATCAAAAGCTTTTTCAGTTGCTTCTATTATATGACGCTTTATAAATGGTGCTCCTTCTCTTGCACCTTGTTCTGGGCTTTTGATACAACATTCCCACTCCATTACAGCCCATACATCACATCCGTACTGCGTAAGCTTTGAAAAAATGGTTTTAAAATCTATCTGACCATCCCCTAATGATCGATATCGTCCTGCTCTATCTATCCAATTATTATAACCACCAAAAGAACCTTTTTTTCCTGTAGGATTAAACTCAGAATCCTTTACATGAAAAGCCCTAATAAAAGTGTGATAGTGGTCTATAAAAGCTAAATAATCTAACTGCTGTAATATAAAATGAGAAGGATCATACAGTATATTTACCCTGTTATGATTATTGGTTAATTCGAGGAATCTCTCAAAAGTATCTCCATCGTGTAAGTCTTCTCCGGGATGTAATTCGTAACAAACATCAACTCCGTTGCTATCAAAAACATCTAATATTGGCACCCACCTTTTTGCTAGTTCTTCAAATCCCATCTCTACTAATCCGTTAGGTCTTTGAGGCCAAGGGTGCATCGTATGCCACAATAATGAACCAGAAAAAGTAGCATGTGACTTTAAGCCTAAATTCTGACTAGCTCTAGCTGCTTTTTTTAATACATCTATTGCCCATTTTGTCCTTGCCTTGGGATTGTTTTGTACTTCGGTAGGTGCAAAACTATCAAACATAATATCGTATGCAGGGTGAACAGCAACCAACTGACCTTGTAAATGAGTCGATAATTCTGTAATCTCCAATCCATAAGCACTAATTCTTCCTTTCAATTCATCACAATAGACCTTACTTTCTGCGGCCTTGTCAAGATCAATCAAACTAGTTTCCCATGTTGGTATTTGTATCCCTTTATAACCCAATTCACTTGCCCACTTACACAATCCATCCAAAGAATTAAATGGTGGTTTGGTGTCCATAAATTGCGCTAAAAACACTCCTGGTCCTTTTATTGTTTTCATTTATTATTCTTTTTTTGTACAATTACTACAGTATGTCTTTCGGTTTTTACAGATAAATTATAATCAATGTTAATTATACTTATCAGTTCAAAATCATACTTCTTTAATTCTGCTTCTAAAAATTTCAATTCGTGATAATAAAAAAATACCCTATCGCTGCCTTTACTGCCTACTTGATAATCCGAATTTTTATACTTCCCTTCTACAAAAGAAATATATAAAATTCCATTTTTTGACAATAATTTTTTACAATCTGATATTAACTTTAATCTATCAATATCAGATAAATAGGGCAAACAGAAACCACATATTATAGCATCAAATTTAGTGGTTAGCGTATCAATATCTCTACTATCCATCAACTTAAACTGAGCAGATGGATTGTTTTTCTTTGCCAGTTTTATCATATTAGGTGCAATATCAATACCTAAGATATCAAAATCAGGTCTTTTTGAAAGTAAATATTTACTAATATTCCCTGGACCACACCCAATTTCTAAAACTGCAGCATTCTTTTTTTTCATTAAATTACAAAACACATCATATGTTTCATCATATAATTGAAGATCCATAAATTTTTGAGCGTACAAAACTGCTACTTTATTCCACGTTTTAAAAGTTTCAATATATCTACTATTTTTTATTTCAGAAGTTATTTTTTCTATTTTTTTATCATCTATTTTCATTAGAAAATTTTTTTACAAAAAAAATATCTTTAGTTGTTGTCTATAATTAACATTTGCAAGTTACTATTTTTCATAAATGGTTCGATATGATTAACTTAATTTTATACCTAATAATTATATTGCTAATTAGGAATAATGTAATAAATTCGCATCAAATACTTTACTATGCGTATAATACAGCTTCTAATAACAATTATTTATTGTACAATATCTATGAATGCACAAAATATGGTAATACCGTTATGGGAAAAAGATATCCCGAATTCTAAACCTAGCACTCAAAAGGAAACAGCTAATATGGAAAATGGCATGTTGCTGGTAAGAGAAGTTCAAAAACCTGACATTACTGTCTATTTACCTAGTATTGGAGCAGCAACAGGTGAAGCTGTGATTATCTGTCCTGGTGGAGGATATTGGGTCCTTGCTTATGATTGGGAAGGAATGGATGTAGCAAGAGCACTTAACGCTAAAGGGATAGCAGCAATTGTACTTAAATACAGGCTTCCTACTTCAAAAGATAACTATATAATAAGGCACAAATCACCTTTATTAGATGCGCAGCGAGCAATGAGAATGGTTAGATACAATGCTAAAAAATGGAATATTGACACTGATAAGATCGGTATAATGGGATTTTCGGCAGGTGGACATCTTGCAGCAACGCTTTCGAATAATTTTGATAATGGAGATAAAATGGCAATAGATAGTATCGATAAAATAAGTTGTCGACCAGATTTTTCTGTATTGATATATCCAGTGATTTCTTGCCTTGTAAAACCACATCAGGGATCAGTAAAAGCATTATTAGGAGAAAATCCTTCTAAGGAGTTATTAGAAAAATTTTCTAACGAAATGCAAGTAACAGAAGATACACCACCGACATTCTTGGTCCATTCGACTGATGATGATGCAGTTCCTGTAAAGAATAGTTTGATATATTATGAAGCATGTCATAAAAAAAATGTACCTGTCGAAATGCATATATATCCTTATGGTGGACATGGTTATTCGTTGGCGCTTGATAAAGGCTACTTGTCAACATGGATAGACAGATGCACTGATTGGATAAAACATATAACTAAAGAAGAAAAATAAAACATTTAACTTTTTAAAACCATAGTGTTTTTGAAGATTATTTGTTGCCATATTTTTTGAGTAAATATATAGAATATTATATTCGAAATTACAAACCTCTAAAACATGATGTTGTATAAAAATGTTATTATAATTATTCTATGTTGTTTGACATTTAGCTCAAATTCACAAAACACATCAAATTGGTTTGAATTCTCTCCCACCGAGCATATCAATGAAAGTGTAATCAATATGAAAGGTTGGATGGATGCTCCAGCAGGTAACCATGGTTATGTGATAAATGATGGAAACAATTTAAAATTTGAAGATAATACACCGGTAAAATTTTGGGGCGTTAATATATCTTCTCACGATGTTTTTTCGACAAATCAAATTGCTGACCAATGGAGTAACACATTAGCTACTTATGGTGTAAATGCCGTAAGATTTCACAAATTTAGCCATCCAGGAATGTTAGATTCAGTCTCTACACAACTGAAAGCAGGATCGTATGATAATATGGATTATTTTTCGTCTAAACTAAAAGAAAAGGGTATATATTATGGCTGGTCACCAATATACGGACACCTACCAAAATCAGGAGATAGTACCAAGTTACTAGCATATAAAGAAATTGCTAACGCTAATATCAGTGGGCACCTCAAAAACTCAACTATTGGAATGGTCAACTTTGCGGCTGATCTGCAAGACTTACATATCGAATTGTTTCTCAATCTATTAAACCATAAAAATTCTTATACAGATTTAAAATATGCGAATGATCCTGCATTGATTTTTATAGAAATTCAGAATGAGGATAACATCTTTTTTTCTACCAATGAAAACATGTTGAGCATTTGCCCAACATATAAGCACCTTCTAACGAGAAATTTTCAAAAATGGTTAAAAAATAAATATGGAACACATCAAAACTTAGTTGACAATTGGGGACAATCAGCAATTGATTGGGGACTTGAAATAAAAGAGACAAATTGGCACCTTGATAGCATAAATATAACTCCAATTACTAATCATGGAATATATGGATACGAATATGAAAAGGCTATAAAAAATAATGAATCATTGCCTACCTTCCTTGCTGACATGTCTTATTATTTGTTTGAATTGCAAGGCGACTATTATAATAAACTTACAAAGGCTATAAGGTCTACAGGGTATCGAGGACATATAATTAGCAGCAATTGGCAAGCAGGTTCTGGAATTGCTCATTATCATAATCTTTATGCAGATGCACAACAAGAAATAATAGACAGACATAACTATTATGGTGGAGGTACGGGACATACACTAATACCAGGTAAAATGAATAACGATGCTATGACTACTATTCCTGGATCAGGGCTATTAGGTACAGGTATGCAACAAGTGGATGACTTACCTTTTAGTATTTCTGAATGGATGAGCTTAATACCCAATGAATGGACTGCAGAAGGCGCTCCGATAATTGCTGCCTATGGTATGGGCTTACAAGGCTGGGACGCGTCCTATGCATTTGGATCAGAATACCCTACATTTACACCAGCACTTCAACAACCAAATCAATATTGGCCCGGGATATATAATGTAATGTCGCCAACACAATTGAGTCTTTATCCAGCATTGGCACGAATGATCTATAATAACGATGTAATAGAAGGAGATAACATATCAAAGCGATATGTAAATATTTTGGATTTGCAAAAAGGAAAACTGAATTTTGATGAGATAATTAAACAAAATGGTGACGTCAAAATTTTTGAAGGTTTAATACCTTCACAGGCATTAGCAGTAGGAAAAGTAACAGTCGAATTTATCAATTACAACAAAAAAACTGAAGTTCCTAAACTTTCCTCTTATTGGGATAAATCATCAAAAACAATCACTTCTAATACCAACCAACTAAAATGGAATTATAACGATAAAGGTTATTTTACAATTAATACTCCTTGTACAAAAGGGGTTATAGGGTTTGCCAATTGTAAAAAAATCAAGTTAGAAAATATAACTATACAACCAAAAACTGAATTTGCTACAATACTCATTAGTAGTTTAGAGAAATCAGAAACAATAAATAGTACAAAACGGATATTAGTAACTACAATGGCTCGTGCTCAAAATACTGGCATGAAATATAATAGTGATAAGACAGAATTATTAGAACCAGGCACTGCACCAATATTATTAGAACCAGTATCACTAAAATTGGTATTTAAGGGTAAAAAGATAAACCGAGTTAATGTATTGGATCATTGTGGAAATAGAACAAATCAAGTAATCAAGCACAAGCGTAATAAAGTATCTATTGATGGTAAAAACACGAAAGCCATCTATTATGAAATAGTATTTGAATAATATCAAGGTGGATAAATGGTATAAGAAGTGATTTAAAAGATATCTTTGTAAAATGCAGTACTTATTCTTAGAAAACGTTAGTAAATCTTATGGAGAAAAGACACTTTTTGAAAGTCTCAGTTTATCTATAAGTAAAGGAGATAAAATAGCATTAGTTGCTAAAAATGGAAGTGGAAAAACTACTCTTCTTAGGGTGATAGCTGGAGATGAAGCACCTGAAGGAGAAAATGCTAAAATTCACTTTGCCAAGAATATTAAAATATCTTATCTGAAGCAAGATCCTCAACTCAATCCCAAGGCCACGGCTTTAGAGGCAGTGTTGGAAAGTGATAATCCCGCAATTCAAGCGATCCAAAAATACGAGATGGCTGTTTTAGAAAAAGATGAAATCAAAATACAAGAACAAATTGCAATTGTCGAAGATCTAAAAGCTTGGGATATTGAAGTACGGATAAAAGAAATATTGACTAAGTTAAAATTAGACAAATTAGATCAAACGGTATCTACCATGTCTGGAGGTCAAAAAAAACGAGTAGCGTTAGCAAAAATTCTTATTGATAATCCTGATTTTTTAATCCTTGATGAACCTACCAATCACCTTGATTTAGAAATGATTGAATGGCTAGAGATATTTCTTACAAATTCTAATTTGACCATATTTATGGTGACGCATGATAGGTATTTTTTAGAAAAAGTATGTAACGAAATAATAGAACTTGACATGGGTAAAATCCATGTGTATAGAGGTAATTACTCTCAGTTTCTTGAAAAGAAAGCCAATAGAATTGCAAATGATGCTGTAAACTTAGATAAAACTAAAAAACTCTATACTAAGGAACTACAATGGATGCGTAGACAACCAAAGGCTAGAGGAACAAAGGCAAAATCCCGAATTGATACTTTTTATGATATTAAAGATAAGGCTCATCAAAAATTAGATAATGATGAATTGAAAATAAGTATAAAAGCTGCTCGTATGGGTAGTAAAATCCTTGAAGCACATGCTATAACCAAGAAATTTGATAAAACTCCTATTATAAATTCTTTTTCTTATAAATTTAAAAAAGGAGAAAGAGTAGGAATCGTTGGACCTAACGGAGCAGGAAAAACAACTTTTCTCAAAATACTAACTAAAGACATGAGACCCGATGGGGGCAAAGTTGTGATAGGCGACACAGTAGTATTTGGCTATTATACACAATCAGGTATAAATCTTTCAGAAGACAAGCGGGTAATAGAAGTAATAAGAGATATCGCGGAGTACATACCGTTAGAAAAAGGTAAAAAAATGACGGCTGAGACTTTATTAGAGCGATTTATGTTTCCTCGCCCACAACAACAAGTCTATGTATCACAATTGAGTGGAGGGGAACGAAGAAGACTATATTTGCTTACGATATTGATGGCAAACCCTAATTTTTTAATCCTTGATGAACCTACAAACGATTTGGACTTAGTAACGCTAAATGTTCTTGAAGAATATTTGTTGGATTTTCCAGGATGTCTAATTATAGTATCACACGATAGATACTTTATGGATAAGATTGTTGATCATTTGTTTATTTTAAAAGGAGATGGTGAAATCCAAGATTTTCCGGGAAATTATACTGATTATAGATATAAACTTAAAGACGAAAAACCTGAAAAAGGCGAAGTAAGCGAAGAAAAAATAGAAGAAAAAGAAGTAAAGAAAGCAAGTTACGAACAACGAAAAACCTATAATAGACTCTATAAGGAGATTGAAAAATTAGAAATTAAAAAGGTAGCTATTACTGAAGCTTTTAATGATCTGACACTTACTCAGGAAAAAGTAACAAACTTGTCAAAAGAATTGTCAGAAATAAAGTCCAAAATTGAAGAGAAAGAAGAATTATGGATGGAACTTGCAGAAATAGTTGAAGGATAATTTGTTATGAGAATAGCTGTAAACACAAGAGAACTACTCAAAAATAGAATTGAAGGAATCGGAAGATATATTTTTGAAACGACTAAGAGAATGGTAGAATCACATCCTGAAGATCAGTTTTACTTTTTCTTTGATCGTCCATATGATCGTTCTTTTATTTTTGCTGATAATGTGACACCTATAGTGCTACATCCGCAAGCAAGACACCCTATATTATGGTATCTATGGTTTGAGTGGAGTGTACCTTATTATCTTAAAAAACTAAAGATTGACGTTTTCTATTCAGGAGACACTTACGCTAGCCTAAGAACAAATGTTCCTACTTTATTGATATGTCACGATATTGCATACAAGCACTATCCCGACCATGTGAGAAAAAGTCATTTGAAATACTATCGCCGCAATTTTCCAAAATTTCATCATAAGGCGCAGCACATTGTAGCCGTATCAGAATATACAAGAAAAGATATAATCGAAACTTACCAACTGGATTCTGATAAAATAACAGTAGGGCACAATGCTACTCCTAACGGATTTAAACCTATTAATGAAAAAAGTAAATTAATAATTCGCAATAATATTTCTGAAGGAAAGCCATACTTTATATATGTAGGTTCGCTTCATCCCAGGAAAAATGTTGTCAATCTAATTAAGGCTTTTGACCTTTTTAAATCTACCTATAATACCAGTCACAAATTAGTGTTAGTAGGAAGAATGGCATGGAAAAATGAAATACTAAAAAAAACATACCAAACAACTAAACACAGAGAGGACATTATATTTACGGGGCATCTTAGTACGGGATTGGCCGATTATATGGCAGCAGCAGAAGCACTAACGTATGTTTCATTATTTGAAGGTTTTGGGATTCCAATTCTCGAAGGTATGTCAAGTGGAATTCCGGTGATTACTTCTAATATTAGTTCGATGCCTGAGGTAGCGGGGGATGCAGCTCTACTTGTTGACCCTAAAAACCCTAAATCTATTGCTGATGCAATGTATAAGGTAGTTAATGATAAAAATCTACGAGCAGACTTAATTAAAAAAGGTGAAAAAAGGATTGGAAATTTTTCTTGGCAAAAAACTGGCTCACATATTTATTCTCATTTAAAAAGAATAAAGGATGATAACAATAGTGCAGATTTCTGACTCGCAGGAGATTTAAAAATGAATAATTAATATAGCAATACACTTATGAAAATCTCTTACTTGCCCACTTCATTATTTTAAATATTCTAGGAATATATGGAGGATATACCATTGATAGTGTACCCCAACTTCTTTTCATTACGCCTTTTTCGTTGCAAAAATCTAAAAAGCCATGGATCCCGTTTGCTTTGCCATGCCCACTATTATTCACGCCTCCAAATGGAAGATTTGTATTCACTGGACCTATCATTAAATCATTAACCATCGCTCCTCCACTTGATACATTGTCCAAAATATAATTGATGTTTTTTCTTGAATTACTGAATATGTATAACGAAAGTGGTTTTGGTAGTCGCTTAATTTGTGTTGGCAAATTATTGATATTGTCAAAAATAATAATTGGTAATATTGGACCAAAAATCTCTTCATTCATGATATTCATATTGTTATTTACTTCAGATATCACAGTTGGGCTTATATATTTGTCCGTTCTATCACTATTGCCACCTATGTGTACTATAGCATTTTTATTTTTAGCATCAGTCAATAGAGCACTAATCCGATCAAAATGTTTTTCATTTATTATTCTGCCATATGCAGATGAAGATTGAATACCAGATTTATCATTATTGTAGAGTTTTTCGATGTAATATTCGAGCGAATCAAGAAATTTGTCTTTTATATCCTCGTGCAAAAATAAATAATCTGGAGCTATACAAGTTTGACCACAATTGAGTAGTTTTCCCCAAGCAATTTTTTGCGCTGCACTTTTAATATTTGCGGTCTTATCAACTATTGTAGGACTTTTACCACCAAGTTCTAATGTTACTGAAGATAGATTTTTAGCTCCTGCTTGCATTATTATTTTTCCCACTTGAGAACTGCCTGTGAAGTGAATATGATCAAATGGTAAATTGAGCAATTGGGTGGTTTCAAGAACCCCACCTTGTATGACAGCTACTTCTTTTGGGTCAAATAATGTTGAGATCATATTGGCAATATAATTAGATACATTGCTCGACACTTCCGATGGCTTGATAATAACAGCATTGCCAGCAGCGATAGCATAGACCATAGGCCAAATCGACAATTGAAAAGGATAATTCCATGGGGATATAATTAATATTCTTCCTTTGGGTTCATGTTGGATATAAGATGTCAGCCCTGCCAAAAGTTTTGGTGTACTAACTTCTTTATGTCTCATCCACCTTCTAAGATTTGATTTGATAGCTTTGATTTGGCTAAATATTGGTACTATTTCAGATATAATTACATCTTCATAGGGCTTTTTCATGTCCTTATACATTGCATCGGCTAATGCTTTTTCATTTTTCGAAATTGACAAGTATTTAGTTATTAAATTTATTTTCTTAATTCTTTCAGAGGCGGTGCTTTTTCGTAACTTATCTAAGTTTAAATTTTGAGTTTCAAAAATACTTGTAATATTATTCAATTGATTGGTTGTCATTATGAATTATTTTATTGAAATATGTGTTCTCATTGCTCAACATAGAGAAAGAGTAAGATACAAAAAGAAGCAGAAGAATAAAATGTAAAATGCTATCCTTAGTTAAAATGTCGGTTTTATCTGATGACAAATATGTAATTGGAAATAAATAAAATCATAAAATTCCTGAATTATTTACTTTCCAAACCATATATTTACTAATAGAAAATATCACGACATGAAAAAATATATTCAACACTTGATAGAAGATATAAAAAATGCGCATAGAGACAAATCAAATATCGCCATTGTAGACGAAGAATCAATTGAAGAAACGATGGAAGAAGTTGAAGGATATCTTAATTTTGATCCAGATGAACATCCACCTTTTTCAGATGTTTGTGGACTATTTTCCGAACAATTTCCACCAGCAGAGTCATTATCAACTATAGAAATTGAAGTCGTGCTGGAAGCATATTACGAAATGTTGAATACTTACAATGTTCATATTTATAGTCCTGACAATATTCCAAATGTATTATTATATAACCTTATTCCAAGTGTACTTGACAATCCATTGCTGGTAGTAGATCACGGTACAGTAGAGTTAGATCTTTGTAATTATGATATTCCAAATTGCATATTTGGTGAATATTGTACGTGTATGCTTGAAGAAAAAGAAATGGATAAAAATCTTATTGTTGCACAGACTATATTAACTGATATTAGGAATGCGCTACAAGCTAATTATAGACCTATAGTTGATGTGTTTTCTTACGAAATATCTGACAAAATAACTTCTGATGACTTAAAGATAAGTATGTTTTTGGCAAAAGGATTAGAACTACCTCTTCTTGAGGACTTTCAAGCGATAGATATATTATATAAATTGAATCCACTATTATTAGATGTGTTTTCAAGCGATATCGAATTATCTAACAGTTTTCAAGATCCAGACTGGGGATATTACAACCTAAGAACCTTCTTAGGATTAAATGCTTCTGTTGATCAAAATTTTCATTTTATGGTTGCCCCTTTTCATATCGAAAAAGAACGAATCGAATTGGGTCCTGCCCCTATATACACTCCAGAAGAATTGATGGAAAAATTAGAGCAAGATGATATTTTACCTTTCTAAAATAAAATTATGAATACATTAATAAAAAAATTCTATACCGCATTTGATAATTTGGATGCCGATACTATGGTCTCTTGTTATCACCCAGAGATAGTTTTTTCCGATTCTGCATTTGGAGAATTAAGGGGAGATCGAGCTAAAAACATGTGGTATATGTTATGTCATTCTCAAAAAGATAAAAAATTTATTGTCACTTTTTCTAATATCGAAGCAGACACTACAACTGGACAAGCGGACTGGACTGCTGATTATATATTTAGTCAAACTAATAGAAAAGTACACAACAAAATTTCTGCAACTTTCAAATTTAAAGATGGATTAATTATAGAACATAGAGATAACTTTAACGTCCACAAATGGGCAAAACAAGCTATGGGATTTAAAGGGTTAGTATTAGGAGGTACAGGTTTTTTTAAAAACAAATTAAATATTCAAACCAATAAATTACTGGATAGATTTATCGCATCTCAAAATAAATAAGCTCTGTAACATTGTTTAGTAAGCACTCAGCACATATATTATTATTCCTAAAACCTGAAATAAAATCCTACCCTATTATTATTTTATCTCAAAACCACAACTAATCTGGTTGCCATCTTGATCAATTATTGTAATCATATGATGTCCAGTATTAGCCGAGATATCCATAGTGTGAAGTTCTTTTGTAGAACCTAAGTAATTATTATCCAAGTGCCAGTAAAGTATTGCATCAATATTTTGATGGGTTGCTTTGAATATTGCTTTTTCCTTTATTCCATCGAGATCAATCGGCAGATAAATGATTGTTTTTTCGGTAGGATACAAAAACTCCATCACCTTCTCTTGTTCATTGATACAATCAGGTCTGTGCAAAGGTATAGCTCGATATTCTGGATGATCAGACCTATAATAATATGCCATCGAAGGACTAAGTTCAAACCAAGAAACATGAGTCATCTGTGCAATAGAGAAACAAGCACTTGTTACTTGATTGCCTTCATTATCAAGATGAATTGTTTTGTGGTAAGGACAAGCTACTGTATGTTGACCTTGATTAAGCGTAAAAATTGTATCTTTCAAATCACAATGAGGTGAAACTAAAAAACCACTTTTAGCACATATCACAGTCGGTATCAAATCATCAACTGGTTCTTCAAAATATTTATTTACAGACAATCTATTTAGTACATCAAATAATATTGGTCCTGCTTTTTGGACGCCTACTAAGCCATGTTTGCCTTCTCCATTTGCATTACCAACCCATATTCCTATTGTGTACTTAGGAGATACACCTACTGCCCATGCATCTCTATGTCCATAGCTAGTACCTGTCTTCCATGCAATAGGCGAAGAAGAATCAAACTGTTGCCAATCCCCTTCTTCATTAGGTCTTATTACTGCCTTCATAGCTTCAAATGTATGATGTATAGCTCCAGCAGATAATAATGATGGTTTATAACTATCAACAGGCGATAACTTCTGTTTTGTATATTGTGGTTGGTATATATCTTTACTTGAATATCTACTTTGCTCTTGATTATATCTAAGTAATATTCTACCTAAACTAGCATAAGCACCACATAGATCCCAAAGAGTAACTTCTCCTCCTCCTAAAATAAGTGAAAGCCCATAATGATCAGCAGTCCTATTAATAGATCTAAATCCATGATCTTGTAATCGCTTGATAAATGGCTCTATTCCATAAGATTGTAATGCATATACAGCAGGTACATTAAGAGACATTGACAATGCTTGATTGGCTGGAACTGCACCCATATACCTACGATTATAGTTTTTGGGGTTATACCCTTGTATATGCGTAGGTACATCTTTGACTAACGAATTAGGTAAAGTTTTTCCGGACTCTAATAAATGTGCATATAAAAAAGGTTTGAGGACGCTACCCGAGCTTCTTTTGGCATGTATCATATCTACAGATGACTCTTGTTTTGTGTTTTTTGCATTGCCAATGTACCCGATTACTTCTCCACTTTTAGTATCGAGAACAAGTATTGCAAGATTGTGAATATCTGACTGTACATTTAATTGATAATGGTAATCTGAAATATCTGCTAATAACGATTGAATATCTCTATCAATAGTAGATTGAATTATTTTTTGTGGTTCCTTTTTATTAATATACTCCAAAAAATGTGGAGCTAATCGTGGTAAGGAAAATGGTTTTTGTGGTATTTTTTCTAATAGACTTAATTCGTAATCAATAGAAGAAATTTTCCCTTTCTCCATCATTGTTTTTAATAATTTATTTCTTTTTTCTAGTAACCTTCCCCTGTTTTTTCCAATATGTATAAGAGATGGAGCATTAGGGAGAACAGCCAACATAGCCCCTTCTGAAATAGATAAGTATGTAGAAGATTTATGAAAATATCTCCAACTAGCAGCTTCTAATCCTACTACATTACCACCAAAGGGAGCATGACTAGTATATAATTTTAGCATTTGTTTTTTAGAATGTGTAAGTTCTAATCTAACTGCCAGAATACTTTCAATAATTTTTTGATACAAATTTCGAGACTTACCTTTTCGAGACATTCTTATGATTTGCATTGTCAAAGTAGATGCTCCACTTAATGTTTTTTTAGATTTATAATTTTGTATTATTGCCCTAGTCACAGCTACAGGATCTACTCCAAAATGGTTATAAAAACGCTTATCTTCATATGTAATAATGGCATCTCGAAACACATTAGGAACATGTTCAATTATTGGAAACCTCCATTGACCATCAGTAGCTATCTTGGCACCTAATAATTGTCCATTTTTATCATTAACTATTGTACTGTATGGATCATTAAATAATGTCTTTGGTAAGCAAAACCAAAACCATGTAAGCAGTATTATTGTAATTACAAAAAGTAATTTTTTATATTTTATCTTTACTTTAATTATATCAATTTTGGCATTAGTTACTTATTCTTATGCTTCAAATGTAAGGTAGATTGTCCGATAAGTACTTGTAAATCTATAATTCGCTACAAATTGTTTGCTTTTCGTTACTAATTATCAATTTTAGGTATACTTTTACAAAAAGTTTTACACTAAAATGGGCAAAACCATCAAAGAAAATTGGAACAGTATAATAAGTAAAAAACTTAAAGAAGGTACTAAAATAAAAGATTTGGCACATAGATATCAAGATGATATCGTGATTGAGCCTAATGTGATGTCTATTGATATAGTAAATGTTAAGCAAATACTATCACAAAAAGAGTGTGTCAGTATGGCAGCAATCACTCAAGGTAATGACATACAAAAAAACAAAAGTGCTTTGTTGGCATTGAGCCAAGGAGCAAATGGACTATCAATAGCAATAAATCAAGCTGATGATTTAGATATTATATTCAAGAACATTCTTACCGAATATATTGACGTAGTATTGACTGTAGATAATAATAACAATGAGGCACAAAAATGGCTAAAAAACTGCCAACTTACGAACGTAAGAATTGTAAGTAATTCCGAAATAATAACTATAGTTCAGGATATGCCTTTGTCTATTATTGGTCATAATATTGCGGCCATAGACAATAAAAAACACGTAGTTATAGAAGTATATATCGGTAAAAATATTTTATTTGAAATAGCAAAATTAAGGGCGATTCGAATAATTTGTGATAAAGGAGGCTATTCAATTACTGTTGTTGCTAAATATCTTATCGATGGACATAATGAGCTTGGAGATTATAATCTAATAGAAAAAACTTATAAAGTCTATTCCGCAATAATAGGTGGTGCTGATGTTATTGTTACTGATTATAAAGGGGATGAAGAAAGCAGATTGGCACTTAATATATATAATGTTCTTGACTTAGAGTCAGGAATAAAAACAGTGTTTGACCCTACAGCAGGAGCATATTATATAGAAAAACTAACAACGGAAATAATTAATAAAATAGAAAATTACTAATATAAATGGATATATCATTAATAAATAAAAATGCCCTAATTTGTGGAGGATCAAAGGGTATAGGAAGATCTTCAGCATTATTATTAAGTAGAATGGGAGCTAATATCACGATCGTATCTAGAACTGTCGAAAACATGAAAAAAGTTGTTTCAGAATTAGATACTACTCAAAATCAAACCCATGATTATATATCAGTAGATTTTTCTAATCCCAATGATGTTAAAGATAAAATTGAACATTTAGTTTCAAAAAAAAATATTCATATTCTTATCAATAATACTGGAGGACCTCCTGGAGGACCAATATTAAAAGCAAAACCTGAAGCTTTTATAATGGCATACAATCAACACCTTATATGCAATCATATAATTACTACATCTGTTGTTGATGGAATGGAAAAAGAGGGATATGGGCGTATCATTAATATAATATCTACTTCTGTAAAAAGCCCAATAATGGGACTTGGAGTAAGTAATACTACTAGAGGAGCTGTGGCATCATGGGCAAAAACAATGTCATACGAATTAGGCCCTAAAGCAATAACTATTAATAATGTCCTTCCAGGATTTACAGGAACAGGTCGATTGGATCAAATTATTACCAATAGAGCAACTAAAGGAGGAATTACCGAAGAAGAAGTAATTAAAAACATGAAAGCTGGTGTACCAATGAATAGATTTGCTGATCCTATAGAAGTTGCTAATGCAATTGGATTTTTGGCTAGTCCTGCAGCTAGTTATATCACTGGAATAAGTTTGCCTGTTGATGGGGGAAGGACGAAATGTTTATAAAAGAGGTAGTGTTTTTGTCTTATCAGACAAAATTTTTGCTCCCTCACCCACGTTTTCGCACGGGCGGACCGCTGTTAGGTGTGTTCTTAGATGATGACTTAGGTATTATTTTAGGTTTTGACATAGATTCAAAACGACATTTACACTACTCTATTTATTAGCACTACACCTTTCTCGGCATTTATAATTTTAGTATATTTTTGATCAAATTGAGATAAAAACAGATTGGTGTTTGAGCAAACCGAATTGTAATTACAAGAAAACTCTATATGAGAAATGAAGCAGTTGGAATTATAAAAAAGCCTAAATGCGAGTTTCAATATGTTTCTCAATTTGATTAAAAATATACGTTAAGAAATTATACTAGCCTTGATTTTTTTGGTTCGTTTTTGTATCAAAAAAAAAGATGAACACCCGAACGGCGAGCGAAAATAGGAATAAAAATCAAAATATTTATTAAAAAAACTACGATAATGACTTATTTGAAATTCCAAAACACATTTTAGACGAAATATTCAACCAATAAAATCGCTTTTGTCGGCACGTTTTGTAATTTTGGGTTAATGTTTGATAGAGCAATATTACATATGGATTTAGATTCTTTTTTTGTGTCAGTAGAATGTCTCAAAAATAGTAGTCTTTTAAATAAACCTCTTATTATAGGAGGAGTAAGTAATAGAGGTGTAGTTGCATCATGTAGTTATGAAGCTCGACGGTATGGAATACATTCTGCAATGCCCGTAAAAATGGCACTACGGTTGTGCCCTGATGTAATTGTAATGAGAGGAGATATGGATAGTTATTCTAAATATTCAAGATTGGTTACTGATGTGATTGCTAATGATGCGCCAATTTATGAAAAAGCATCTATTGATGAATTTTACCTTGATCTATCTGGAATGGATAAGTTTTTTGGGTGTTACAAATGGTCAACTGAACTAAGGCATCGAATTATTAAGGAGACTGGTTTACCGATATCATTTGGACTGTCAGTTAATAAATTAATATCAAAGATAGGTACTGGAGATGCCAAACCTAATGGGAGTAAAGAAGTAAAAAAAGGTTTTGAAAAGGAATATATTGCACCTATGTCCGTCAAAAAAATACCAGGTGTAGGACATAAAACATATAAGAAGCTTAGTTTTATGGGCGTACGGTCTATCAAGGTGCTTAGCGAAATACCAACTATATTATTAGAAAGAGAATTTGGGAAATCTGGAAAAACATTATGGCAAAAAGCTAATGCAATAGACAATACACCTATTGTGCCATATAGTGAAGCAAAATCAATCTCAAAAGAAAGAACATTTCATGAAGATACTTTAGATCTTCGCATGATTAGAAATCTATTGATAGATATGTGTGACAAATTGAGTTTTGAGCTACGGACAGCAGAAAAATTGACTTCTATTGTTACTGTCAAAATACGATATGCTGACTTTAATACATTTACCAAACAACGTAAAATTGCTTATACCGCCCAAGACAATACACTATCTGATTTTGCAATAAATTTGTTTGATAAGTTATATGACAGAAGGCAATTGATTAGATTGATAGGAGTAAAATTTAGTGGTTTGGTGTATGGTAATTTTCAAATTAGCTTGTTTGATGATAGTGTTCAACGATTAAAACTATTACAAGAGATGGATAATATAAGACGAAGATTTGGAAGTAATGCAATAGGTAGAGCGAGCTCTTTTAAGTAAAAATAAAAAAGCAGTTGGCGGGATTGGATTAGGTGATAAAAACGGAAAAACACACAAAAAGTAACGAAAATATGGAATGGAAATATATATTTGTTCTGTATATAAGTAAGTTGTGTTTCATACAAAAACGAGCCAACCGCACATTTTACACATTTATTTTTTTGCCAATCGCTCAATATCCAACGCTAAAAAATAAAAGAGTAAAATTTTCCAACCGCAGACCGAATATTCAAATAAAAAGATTAAATTTGTCAATAAATGACAAGTCTAATGAAAGTAACTTTTGGAGAATATATTAGAGAGTTGAGAAATCTAAACGGATTGACTTTAACTCAACTTGCTGCAAAACTTGACTTGGATAGTGCAAATCTAAGCAAAATCGAAAACGGAAAACGTGACTTTGATGAAAAACGACTTTTAAAATTAGCAAAAGTATTCAAGTTAAACATCAAGGAACTCAGGAAGGAATTTGTGAGCGACCAAATAGCAAAACAAATTTACGAATGTGATTGCACAAAAGAAATGCTTGTTGTTGCGGAAGAAAAAGCAGAATACAGAAGACAATTAAATAATCAATATAAAAAAGTAAAAGCCATATGAAAATAGTATCATTTTTTTCCGGAGCAGGTGGTTTAGACCTTGGATTTCAAAAAGCAGGGTTTGATATTATTTGGGCAAATGAATATGACAAAGAAATTTGGGAAACTTACGAAAAAAACCATCCTAACACAATTCTTGATAAAAGAAGTATCGTGAATATTCCAGCAGATGAAGTTCCTGAATGTGACGGAATTATTGGCGGACCACCTTGTCAAAGTTGGAGTGAAGCAGGTGCGGCCAGAGGAATTAAAGACAAAAGAGGTCAGTTATTCTATGATTTTATTAGAATATTAGAAGCGAAACAACCAAAATTCTTTTTAGCAGAAAACGTAAGCGGAATGCTTATCAATAAACATAGTGAGGCTTTAGAAGGAATTAAAGAACTTTTTAGAAATACAGGAATTGGATATAACCTTTCATTCCAAATGTTAAACGCATCTGATTATAATGTTCCACAAGACAGAAAAAGAGTATTCTTTATTGGAATTAGAAAAGATTTGAATTTTGAGTTTGAATTTCCGAATATCAAGTTCCCTAAATTAACATTAGAAAATGCAATTTCAGATTTAAAAGAAGGTGTTTTACCTGCAAAAGAATACAATAAAACTAACGGAAGCGATTGTACAATAACAAATCACGAATATATGATTGGTAGTTTCTCGTCTATGTTTATGTCAAGAAATCGTGTAAGAAGTTGGGACGAACAGTCATTTACAATTCAAGCAGGTGGACGACACGCACCAATTCATCCACAAGCACCAAAAATGAAATTTATAGAACAAAACATTAGAGTTTTTGTTCCAGGAAAAGAACATTTATATAGAAGGTTAAGTGTTAGAGAATGTGCAAGAATACAAACATTTCCAGATGGTTTTACTTTTCATTATACAAATGTGCCAGCAGGTTATAAAATGATTGGAAATGCAGTTCCAGTAAACTTAGCAAAGTTTTTAGCAGAAAATATAAAAGCACAATTAACCGCAAATGTTTCTAAACAAGAAAAATCAGAGATTAAGGAAGTTGAAAAAATAAGTGTAGCAGTATGACAAATATCTTAGAAGCAGTTTACAATATCGTAAATCAAAATGATTTCAAAATCCGTGCGTTATATTCAGGTAGAAATAGAGCGAATAGTATGGGTGAAGCACTTGAAAAATATATCAAAGATGCTTTTGCTGATACTTTAGGTGTAGAAAGTGAAACGGAACGAATGAAAATTTATAATCAAAAATTTTCTTGGCTAGGTTCTCAAAATAATCCACCTGATATTATGATAAAAGGTGGTGACGCAATTGAAGTTAAGAAAACTCAAAGTGCAAAAAGCAGTTTGGCTTTGAATAGCAGTTATCCAAAGGCAGATTTGAGACACACAAGTCCAATGATTACAAAGGAATGTAAAGAGTGTGAGAAATGGACAGTTAAAGATTTGATTTATTGTGTAGGTCATACAAATGACACAGAATTAAAATCTCTTTGGTTAGTTTATGGGAATATTTTTGCAGCAAAACACGAAACGTATCAAAGAATTAAAGACACTATTTCAGATGGAATTAAAACAATTCCAGACGTAGTTTTTTCTGAGACAAAAGAATTAGGTCGAGTAAATCAAGTTGACCCTTTGGGAATTACAAATCTCAGAATTAGAGGAATGTGGCAAATTGAAAATCCAAGAAAAGTATTTGACTATTTACATAAATCTGAAAACAAGGAATTTGAATTGGTTTGTATAATTCCAAATGAAAAATACAACTCGTTTAGCAAGGAAAGTAGAAACAAAATTGAAGGAATTAAGAACCAAGGCTTTGACATTTCGGAAGTTGAAGTGAAAGACCCTAATAATCCTGTAAAACTGATAAAATGTAAATTAATCACGTACAAACATTAATGAATAAGCCAACGCTTAAGCCATACACATTTTCAATTCGCTAAAGCCACCACATCAGCCAAAATTGAAAAAGAGTATGTCTTGCCTACGGCTAAAAGCAGAACGTGAAAATAAAGTACGAAAACACAACAAAATGTAAACGTAATTGCGGGTTTTGTGCTTAATTTAAAGTTTGTATCTTTAAACAAAGTTTAGTGATAAATTGAAAGGTATGTACCTTGAAATCCGCAACTACGCTTACACAAACCGTTCTACACCAGCAGAAAACAAAATCACACAGTTATCAATCAAAGAAACCAAATGAATTTCCCACCCGCAATCAGGCACATTTGATTTTTGCAAAACACAAACCCAACCCTATAAAATCAAAAGAGCCTGATTTCTATCCTTCCTAAAAACAAATTACACCTCACCATCACCTAAAAAGATACATTATCTACTCATTATAACAACGTCTATTATTTGTCTATTGGGATTAAATGACTATTACTTTATAGTAATATTGTGTTTTAGTTTGTCTTGACTAAAACAAACTATAAAACAAAATAATATAACAAGCTTTTCGCTATTTGAACAAAAATGCTCCTAATATTGAACCTAGTAATTATCATGAAATAGTCAAAGAAGTAAGAACCATATCTGAATTAGCTTCAATAATTAAAAGCAATATACTCACAATGCTAAATTTGGTATATTTTAAAATAAAAATAATGAACAAAACCCTACTGTTGATATTTCTTATAGCATCTATTTCAAGTGGTGTTATTAATGCTCAAAACAATATCGACCTTAATAGCCTTCCTGACGTAGCAGATTATACTGTAATTCAGTCAAACTCATCAGCTGATACTATAATTATTTGTATGCACGGAGGACCTACATCTATGCTTTATCCTGGCGATTTTGATTTTTTTGAAGATATTTCAACCTTTTCGGTTGTTGAAATGGAACAGAAACAACATTTTAATCCTGAAATTATGGATAATTCTTCAATGACCTTAGATCAAGCGATTATCTATAATGACACAACCGTAGCGATGCTCCGAAAAGTTGTAAACAATTATACTCTATAAAGAACTAACCGAATGGTTGTAAATAATAAAATGGAATTATTATGAAAACAAATCTATAAGTTGTGACATTGTTTAGCTTATGCTTTACAAATATAACGGCTCAGATCAATTTTAAAGTTGGAACTGTAGGAGCTTATGTACAAGCTAAAGAAAATAAATCAATATTAAATAGTTATAGTGAAAATAGTCCAAAACATACTAATGGATATGGATCTCTAGATTATATAATTGGTTTACAAGGAGGCTTAAGATATACTATTGGAGCGATATCCTTAGAATCTACTTATCAAACTATGAAAGGAAGTGTCATGGCATCTGCCAATTATGGTACAACTGAATTTATTGAAAGAAGCCTTTATTATACATTTTCTCGTATTGATCTAGGATTTGAACATAAAATCATGGAAGTAGGATATGGTGCAAGTATTGGATATAGTTTTCTGAATATACAATTTAACACGAATCTTATTGATACCAAGCTTAATATTCTGGATGATTATGTATTAAACAGTCAGTTTCATATTAGCTTCCATTTGGCTAAAATGTCAATCTTAGAAGTGGTATTAAAGCCATACGTGGAGATTGCATGGGATGATTATAATATGATAAATCTAGATAAGAGTATCAATAAAAATAGCGCAATAGTCCGTAGTGAACTATTAGATAGAATTCATATGGTTGGTCTTAGCTTAGCATTTTATAACGGTGGGCAGAATTGATTTTGCATCTCTAAATGCCTTTAAAATATTCCTAAAGTTTACAATTATATACTTTCTAAAAACAAACCGAAGTAAAATCAATTGACAAACATGATTTACTGTTATTTATTTAAAACCATACAAAGGTTCGGTAATTTATTGTATAGTACTGAATTTTAATCATATACAAAATTATAGTGAAATTGTTAAATAATTGATTAATAACAAGTTGTAATTTTAATTTCAACAAGAATCAAAAACAACCGAATGGTTGACTATACTAAATTGACAATAAATAACTATCTAAACTAACGTCCTGATTAAGGTTTAGTTTTTTTCTTAGGCGATACCTTGCTGTATTGACACTGCTTGCTTTTATATTGAGGAATCTACTAATTTCTTTTGCGGATAGGTTTAGTTTAATGTATGCACATAGACGTAGGTCAGATTGATTCAATGCGGGTGATTTCTCTAGTAAGATTTTAAAATATAAGGGATTTATTTTTTCAAAGTGAATTATAAAATCATTCCAACTTTCTTCTTGCTGTTGATCAATATTAATTTTTCTTTCCAACTTTAATAAATCATGATTAGTTACACCAACCTTTCCTTTTCTAGCCAGTTCTAATGACTTTTTTAATTCATCTAAAAGAATGGTTTTTTCCGATTGCCACAATGACTTCGCAACATTTATTTTCTTCATATGCTCTAATTCGATTAAGTTTAGCTGGTTTTCCTGTTCCTTTAATACTAATTCCTGTTCTCTAATCAAAGAATCCTTTTTATCTGATATTTGTTGAATTTCCAAAGATTTAATTCTTTTTTCTTTCAATTTCCGAGATGTTCTGTATTGAAAGTAAGAAAGAACGAGCAAAGCAAATAACACTAAAAACAGACCAATAAACAACAATTTAACTTTGCGTTCAATGATTAGTTTGTCGTTTTTACTATTTAGCTCATTTTGTTTTTGTAATAACTCCGTTTTACCTTTATAATTTAGTATTTCTTCAATTCTATTATTGTCCAATGCTTCTTGATTCGCAGCTAAATAACCTAATATTTTTCCCGAACTTATGCTATCTAAAGTTTCAACATAATTGTAAAAATCTATTTTAGTTACTTCATAATTTAGATCTGTATCGTTAAGAAATGGTATTTTTTTCTTAATAGTTTTCAAAAGTGTTTTAGCAGCATCAATCTTCCCTAACTTTAACTTTGCTTTATATAAACAAATTTGACAAATTACAATTCTACTATCTGATTCAAATTCTATCACATAGTCTAACGACCTCTGACAGTATTGTTCAGATTTCTTAAAATCTTTCTCCTCATATAAAAACTCTCCATAATATCTATCAATCATTGATCTATCCAATGAATCCATTCTTGTCAATGTCGTAAGTGAGAATAAACTATCTGCTTTTTCAAAATGATAACGAGCACTATCTAAATTGTGATCCAAATAAATGTATCCTAATGTGCCATGTACTAGTTGTTTAGATATAGACGATTTTTCAGAACTGTTTATATCTGAAATAGCCTCCAACATTTTTAATGCATAATATTTTTCATGTTCGGAATCTTGAGCCAAACCAAATAAATAAGAAAAATTATAAAATGATTCTGCAATATGTATATGAGATTCCGCTTTTTCGGCATGTTTCAATTGGTTTGTTATTGCCTCATAGGCTTTTGCTAATTCATTTTGATAGGCAAAAATATTTGACCTTAACGCATACGCTTCTGATATTTCTTTTGCACTATTGTGTAATAGAGCATGTTTTAGAGATAGTTGACTAAGACTATCGGCTAAGTTTATTTTATCATAATAAAAATATTCATTTGCTAATGATCGATAACCAGAGAACATACCAAAATTATAACCAATCGAATGAGATAGACTGACGATCTCCTCGGCCTCTGCTAATATTTTAATCTCTTTCCCTTTACAGTAACTAATTAAAAGATCAATACGATCCTTACCTTGAGTTAAATCTATCTCGTTTTTTAAGCTATCTATATTTTGGGTATTACCTGCTTGAAACCCAAGCATCAAGAATACAATCAGTTTTAGTGTTTTGCTAAAAAAATCTTTAAGAGCCTTATAGTTGATCATATATATCAATTTTCAATTGAACACTACTAAATTATATTCATTTTGAATAAAAATGCAAAAGTACGAAATTGACAGTAAGAATTATAAACTAGGGATTGATAATTACATAGAGAAGAATATACACATTTGAAATCAAAATAGGTAGGAGCCCAACATAAAAAAAGAAGGAATGTTTAACACATTACCTTCTTCTTGAACAATAGTAACTATATATTGATTCTCCTATTGGACTATGAATCTTTTAGAGATCAGTTGAACACCATTTGGTATATTAACAAAATATACACCTTTCAAATAGCTACTAATGTCTATACCATTACTAGTATATGGAATTGTCTCCATAAGTTCGCCTCTTAAAGAATAAATTGATACTGTATTACCTTCTTCAAGACCAGTGATGAAAATTGATTCTGATACTGGATTTGGGTGCAAAGAAATATCTAGATCCTCAATTTTATTATTCACACTTCTTATCTCGGAATATGAATACTTTCCATCTTTATCTACTTGTTTCAACCGATAGTAACTGACGCCAATAATAGGTGTTTCATCAGTAAATGAATAATTAGAAACAACATTATGTGATTTACTTGCATTTGACCAACCTATTTTACTAAATGTTTTACCGTTAAAACTCCTTTGAATTTCAAAACCGGCATTGTTGATTTCACTTCCAGTTACCCATTTACAAAATACATTAGATTTATTCAAATTTGCTTCAAACTTAATAAATGTCACAGGTAAAGTCGTTTGGATAATATTAAGGGATATATTAAATAGTTCAAGTACTTGTACACTCATTATAGGATCTTCGACATCACTGTTATCCCCGTCAACATCAGGTAGGATACTAAAATCAGAGGCCATGTAAGTATTCGCAGGATCAAGATTATAGATCACAACTTTGGTCCAAACATTTTGTGTCCAATTAGCTGGACAAGGAAGAGAAACACTGCTCATTGTTATAATGCTATCTGGGTTAGGCATTAGAATTGTATAGTCCCCCGAATGAATCGATATGATATCACCAACCCCAACACCTTGCAATTTCATATTTATACTACTTATACTTTGTGCAGTCGTCGGTTCATTTGAAGTCGTATTTCTAATTAAAACTTCTAGCCTCTTGTTTGTATTATCAATATTAAGCTTAACATCAAATTGTGCTGATAACTCAGTTATGAATAGTGATAGTATTATTATATATATATATTTCATGTTTTTTATTTTTTTATTTTTAAAATTTAGTTAGGGTGATGAGCATTCTTTTCTGCTGATCCATTAAATCCAAGAATCAATAAAATCGATTCTCTATCATTAGTTCCACCACTATATGTGGTTTTAGCATTCATATTTACATCTGTTGCTTGATAAGTAAGGTCTTCTGCAAGTATATTGAAACCAATTTGAGAAAGTATAGTTTCTCTATCATTGGTTCCACCATTATAAGTTACTTTGTTATTAGAATTGGTATCTCCACCCCAAAGTGCTTTTGCACCATTTACCGTAGTAGTAGGTGTATTTGTTGTAATAGATGGATTGGAGTACAATGTAACCGTTGATAAGTCAACTACTGAAGCAGTGGTAGATGATAGCGCAATAGTACTATTTGTAATTACTCGCAAATGGTTTCTATGTGTTATAGATACATAATAATTACCATCAGCTACCGCATTAAACGTTAAGTCCCCTGCATCTTTGTTTTTAACTGTTCCATCAGAAAGTAAAAATCCAGCTGTAGTAGCTACCACTGTTGTCGCCGTGGCAGCACTAGCACCAGATCGTAATTCTACTTTTACCCAGTCTACCGCAGTTGCTGGTATACTTGTTGCCGTTACACCTGCTCCATACGCATCTGTCAAAGGAATTAATGAATTTATCAATGTAGTCATTGTTGTTCCTGATGAAGGCAGAGCACCTTGCAACCTTAAGTTTGAAATATTTACTATTTTGTCTGATCCAGAACTAGGAAATGTATATTTATACAATCCACGCCCATGAGTTCCTACAGCTAATGTTTTATCACTCGTTCTGTATTTAATCATATCCGTTCTTACATTAGCAAAGCCATTATTTGTAGCTCCCCAATCTGTAGATGTACCATTAATGTTATCTGTAGACCATATACCTAATTCAGTGGCTAATATTATATGATCATTGTTTTCTGGAGAAAAGACTCCAAATCTAATTGGCATGTCAGGCAGATTACCTTCTATATTGCCCCATGATGTTCCTCCATTGGTGGATTCCCAAACACTTACCACACCGAAATTACTAAGTGTTACCAACATATGATTTGAATTACCAAGTTCAACATCTATTGATGATACCCAGGTTGAAGCAGGAAGTCCAGTACTGATACTTGTAGAAGTAAGAGCCCCCGCATTCGCATTTTCAATTTTAAAGACTTTTCCATCGTCGGTCCCAACAAAAATAGTAGTTGGGGTATTTCTATCTACTCTAATGGTGGTTGCTTTTTTACCCCCTAATGTTGCACCTCCTACAGATTTAAAACCACTTAGGAAATTACTTGTTCCTACATCATTTACCCTACAAAGCTTATCGACCTTTGAGGCTCCATATAAGACTTTGTTGGTGTCATCATAATCTGTAGGGTTGATAAATCTTCCGAACTGATTGGTTGGGCTGATTTGGGTTTTTGTTGTCCATTCGTCTGTTGTAACGGTGTAATCATTATATATATACGCTCCAATTTGAACGTTCGCATTGAGTTGATCAATATGGCAATAAGCTCCATCTCCCCCTACGGCTTCAGTTGTAACACTTCCTGATGCATTATCAAAATCCTGAGTACCATTATCTTGCAAGCCTATTAAAAACTCGTCTTGACCTGCCGTAGGTGCTATATCTACTGCATAGCACTGTGATACATTGTAGTCTTTAACATGGTGATGAAAAGTAGGTTTAGCTACCGCACCGTTTCCAGCATCCGTAGAATAATATAATCCACCATCATTGGCGAATATCATATCATTAGAACTTCCTGGTCTAAATATTATAGCATGTTGATCTGCATGTAATTCATTATTACAAGGAGGTGGTCCTACATTCCAAGCTGAGAGGAGTGTATTAGTCGCCCAGCCATCAGTTGTTCTCATTACATTTATTGCTCCTACATATGCTTGTAAAGGTATAGTAGGATGTATCGCAATAGTAAGGTCATAGGTCGACTGACTTCTAGTAAAATGATCTGTGGACGGAGTACAATTATAAATAGTCCAATTAACGGGTATTGTAACATTAGACCAAGTTGTACCTCCATCAGTACTTTTAATAAAGTACGCTACATCTTGATTTCCTCCTCCACTCATACCACCTACAGCATAGATAACATTGGCATCAGATGGTGCTATATCAAATGCGACTCTCTCTACGGTAGTATTAGAGTTTGCTGAAGCATCGTACTTTATCGTCCAATTAGTAGGATTATCACATCCTGTAGAACAAGTCAAAATATCTCCTCCAAGATGACCATAGGCATTCTTACCCGAGCCAACCCATAAATTGCCATTAGCATCTATATCAATATCATCTGCAGTATTTGGTTGTCCTTGAGCTGAATTTGGAAGTACCTGAGACCAAGTACTACCACCATCTGCGGATCTATATAAGCCAGATACTCCTATATATGTAGTAGCCCCACCTGTTTCGATTTGACTAAGTAATGCTTTTTCCTTTTGTCCCACATAAATAACAGAAGTTCCATTTTCATTTCTCACTACAATTTCAGTAGCATATTTGAAAGTAGATGTCGTACTAGCCAAAACTGACCATGTAGCACCACCATCTGTAGTTTTATAAACACCATTCCCTGGAGTTACACCTGTATAAGCTTCTCCAGTTCCTGCATAAAAGATCATAGGATTATTGGGATCAACAGCTAAACAAGTGATCGTAAGATTGGCCATAAATTCATTAATTGGCGTCCACGAACTATTTGCATCCGTGATATCTTCATTTTTCCATATACCACCTGATACCGAACCAGCAAATACTCTTTTGTTTGTACTATCGTTTGGATCAAATATTATAGCCCTAGTTCTTCCACCTACATTTGTTGGTCCTACATTTGTCCAGTTTACTCCAGCTATAGCACTTCTAGAGCCACTTTTCAAGAGTCTTTGTTGAACTCTTTTTGCATTTTCCATTCTTTCATAGGGTACATATCCTAAAACGGGATCTTTTGTCATTTCAACGTTTTGCAAATCACGTCTCATTACCCGTTCTTTTTTAGGTAGTTTCTTATTTGTTGTGTATAACTTCGAGTTGTCGTTAATTTCATTGCCAAAGTAAAACGATAGTGCAATTAAAATTACGGAACCTAACCCAATAGCTACTTTAGTTAAGTGGTTCTTATTTTTATTCATAATATATTTAAATTTTTACTGTTAAAAAAATAATTGTTTTAATTTATCAGCACAAAGGTGTATATGTAGGATAGAAATAGAGAATTGTAGCAATAGACAAATAATAGACAAAGGCAATTATTTCTCTATTTAGAACCTATATACTTATATATGAGTAAATTATGCATACGCAAAAACAAATTTAATAGTTTGGAGACTTTGAATAGAAAAATTTGACATAGGTATTAAAGTGTTTAGAGGTCTAGAAATAAATACTTACGATATGTAATTGAGTATAGGCTGGTTTTAAATTTAGCTTACATCTTAACAGCTAACAAAATGAGTTTGATAGCTCGCATTAGTCAAGGTTTTCATTAGTTTTATTATCAACTTATTTACAAACTTATTCGTTGCCTCATGCGTTCGTGAACTTCTATTGTGTTGCCACATCTTCAGTTTCGACCCTCATATGCTGATGAATCTACATTGTTTGTCAAATTTACGGTTTTTCGATGGTTAAAACAGGGTTTAACCGACGGTGAATAAAGTGTTTTAGTGTCTTATAATCGTTTTGTGGAACTGCAAAAAAGAGTTGTTTTACCATTCGCTCTTTTTGTAAAAACTTGTTGTCTCGGTGAATGTACAGGAATATCCTTTGTTGATTCTACTCCTATTAGAGTTTGTAAAAATAAGCGAATATTTAATCATAAGACATTTAAAGGAATTGCCACTAGAAGTAAATCTACTATGGGTTTTTTGGTTTTAAGCTCCATATCATTGTTAATGAGATAGGACAAATAATTGATTTTTAAATAACACTAGCAACACTGATGATCGAAAACCTCTTAAAGAAGGAAATATTTAAAGAAAATATGGGGTAAGCTATATGGTGATAAGGGATAGGTAGGTAAAAGTCTGGGGGAACTTCTTTTTTCTGATGGAATTCATTTTATAACAGGAATTAGATCAAATATGAAAAATGTTTTGATGGAACTTAAAGATAAAATTTACCTAAGAAAGAGACCATTATTGCAACTATAAAAGACCAAATAAAAAACATTTGTCAAGTTGAACATTCTAGACATCGTTCCTTTCACAATTTTATGAATAACGTTTTAGCTGCTATTTCAGCTTACTCTTTTTTACCTGAAAAACCAGCTATTATATTTTACGAATTTCATTCTCAAAATTTTAATCAACTAACATTTTTTTAATCCCGAACTCAGGTAAATAAACTAACCCTTGTCTATCTTTTGTCTATAGATATAATTACCTTAATTGGTAGTATTATGAGATATTTGTTCTTTATTATTATTTATACTAACATAAAATCATAGAGACATGAAGAATAGTTTGAAAATTTATATAACTTTTATCTTAATCTTATTTTTGGGGTTTTCATCCATAGCTCAGAATACATTAAGTTATAAGAACGCTTCTAATATCAAGGGGAGTAATTACTATGATATAGTTAAAGAGAAGAGAAATGAAATTAATACTTTAAGAAAAACAAAGTCTTTAAACCGTTCCGATATTAAATCAATTAAACATTTTGAAAGATGGGCTTGGTTCTGGAAAGATAGAGTAGGAGAAGATGGTTCTTTTCCTTCTGGCTTGGAAGGATGGAATAATGCTGGCTTACTTGGCAGAAACTCACATTCGCCAAAAAGCGACAGTAAATTAAGATCTGGAGAAACATGGACAAATATAGGACCAACAACAACTCCAAATCCCAATGAAATGCCCGCTTATCCAGGATTAGGTCGAATAAATGCATTTTGGAGATATGTAGACTCAGGCAATTCTGCTAATAATATATTAATTGTTGGTGCTCCTACAGGTGGGATATGGAAATCAACTGATAATGGAGCTACTTGGAGTCCTAAATTTGATGAGTTTTCAGGAATTGGGATTACGGATATCAAGGGGTCCTCTAGCGATATAAATACTGCTGGAGTATTATACGCAACAACAGGAGATTATGATGCAGGAACCGTATTGAATTCTATTGGAGTATATAAGTCAACAGATAAAGGAGATACTTGGGTCGCTACTGGACTTACTTATTCATTGTCAAATGCAAAACTTCTTGGTGATTTGGTTGTATTTGATGCAATGACCGTAGTTGTAGGAACCAAAAATAGTATTAAGAAAACGACTGATGGAGGAGCTACTTGGGTCGATAAATATACTAATACGAATAGCGAAAATTTTGGAAGAATGGCATCTTCAGGAACAAATATTGTGTGTACGGATGCATTGGCTGGTGTTTATGCTTCAACAGATAGTGGTGATACTTGGACGATTATTACTGCACCTACACCATCAGATCCTGGTAGATCGGCCGTCGCTGCCGATGATCAAGTTCCAGTAACTTTTTATCTTCAAAAAGAAGATGGGCAAACACAAACTATAGATATAGTGGCAGGTACGGCTACCAATGTTGGTATAATTCCAACATCTGGTGGTGAATCGCATGATGCACAAGGAGGATATAATCAAATTCTATTAAAAAGAGGAGGACTCTTATTATCAGGATCGGTAAGTGGTTTTACGTCTGATGATGAAGGTGCAACCTGGGCAGTCTCTTTGGCAGGGTCTTATTTACCTGGTGACAATGGTGTATTTGTGCATGCGGATCATCACAAAATTGGTTATTTAGATGCTGGCTTATCATTCTGGAACGCAAATGATGGGGGATTAAATTTCATAAACTATGCAGACGCTAGTGATGCAAATCCTACAACAACCTATAAATCAAATGGAGTACAGGTTACGCAAAGTTTTGCTATTTCCATAGACCCGACCGTTGCCAATAGTGATAATTATTTGATGGCGAACCAAGATAATCATGGATATACTAAAGTAGATGGAAGTTGGTATGCTGTAACTGCTGGTGATGGCGTATGTTCTGCTATAGATCATACTACTCCAGGTCAACGTTATATGGGTGGAACATCAGGACAACTCACTCGTTCTAAGGTGGGGAATAATGGATATAAAGAGGATAATTATGGAGAGGATTGTGCTTCTGTAGTAGGTGCTGCGTTTTCATGGCCTTTAAGATTGTCTACCGCTACGGGCATGACTCCTACACCTATTTATGCAGGAGGAGATGATCTTTACAAATCAACAGACAAAGCAACCACTTGGGTAGGTCTTAATGCAGGTGTGGGACAAATTCTAAGTTTTGATCTCCAAGGAAATTATATTGCAGTAGTTGGCGTGGATGATACAAAAAAATCTTCAAATGATGGAAGTTCTTGGACGTTTATGACTGCACCTTCAGGAACTACTTTTAATAGCTTTTCAATAGATGCGGCTAGTACTGATGGGAATACTATTTATGCAACCGTTAAAGGTTATAATTCTACTAATAAAGTTTTTAAAACAGTTGATGGAGGAGGGACTTGGGCTAACATTTCTGGAAACCTTCCCAATATTGTTATGAAGACAATTTTATTTCAACAAAACCAACCTAGTTCATCAGAAACTATATTTGTAGGCACGGAACTAGGTGTTTACTATACTACAAATGGAGGAACTAATTGGGATAAATACGGAATGAATTTCCCAAATGTAATAGTTACTGATTTAAAGATAAATTATTTAACTGGAAGTTCCGTTGGTGGTGGACATCATACAAGTGGTACTAGATCGGGGATGGCTAAGTTATTTGCTGGAACTTGGGGAAGAGGAATGTGGTCAGTTGATATTGATATTAATAATACTGTACTCCCTATTGAATTACTGTCAATTGGTGCAGAATCTGAGGGTAAAACAGTGAAAATTGATTGGAAGACAGCTACAGAATTGAATAATAGAGGATTTGAAATCTTGCATTCATTAAATGGGTATAACTGGAGGACCATTGGCTTTGTTGAGGGTTCTGGAACTAGCTATAACATAAATGCCTACAGTTACTTGCATGAAACCCCTAAGGGAGGTATAAATTATTATCGACTTAAACAAATTGATTATGATGGCAGTTACTCCTATTCTAACACAGTCAGTACAATTGTCGATTCAGAGAATAAGGAATTTGTAGTTTTTCCGAATCCTGTAAGTGGTAATAGTATATTGAACATTGAATTGCCGTATGTGGATTCCTATAATGTTATATCTATATTTAATAATCTTGGACAAAAAGTTTATCAAAAATTATATTTTTCTGATGATAGGAATTGTAAGGTTCATTTACCTAATGTTCCTTCTGGGACATATTATTTAGAATTGAAGGGAGAGTCCAATGTTCAAGTAAAAAGGTTAATTATCAATTAGTTTATGGTTTCAATAACTAGTTAAAAATATGTTCTTTAATGCATTTTGCTTTAGTAACATATAAGCTATGGCATTAGTGAGCCCTTGGCAATGTGTATGCAACCCTAAAAGTCATACACATTGCCAAGACCTCAAAGCAAAACACAAAAGCTACTTGACAAAGAGTATGCCTTTACCTCCCCTAAAAAAAACTAAGCGGAATACAAAAAAGCCGGTGTAGAACAGTGCAAAAATATGAAATATACACCTAAAGATGGCTTTCCATATTATTTTGACTTAGTAAATGATATGGATTATGAGTCATTATTTTCTTCGCCATCAACTTTTACGCTACTAAATTCAATAAATGAGAAAAAATTGACTTATCGCTATGCAACCAAAAAATGGAGTATTAAGCAAGTTATTGGACACATTACAGATCACGAAAGAATAATGATATTTCGTACATTTTTAATGAGTAGGAAAGAATTAGTGCAACTTTGGGGTTATGATCAAAATTCCTTAGTAGATAATAGCCGTTTTGAAGAATTAACCTTGAAACAATTAATGACTGACTTTCTAAATGTAAGAAAATCATCTATTAGTTTTATTGATACTTTGTCTAAAAACCAATTAAAAATAGTGGGATTGGTTCAGCAAAATGAAGTTACACTTGAAAAATTTCTTAAATCTATTATTGGACATGAAAAGCACCATATAAATATTATTAAAGAAAAGTATATTTAATATTTCTATCAACAGAGATAATGGCATTATGATATATTTTAAATACTGAGACGTTGCACACTAAAATAAAAAAATGTTAATGAAATTTAAAAGAAAACGTCACTTAATAAAATTAAAAAAACAAGGTATCTTTAGCTCGGTTCTCTGCAAGGCCGATTTTTTATTATTCAAATCCAATCAGAATTAGAAAAGAATAACACAGGCTTTAGAAAACTTCCTGGAACGGCATTAAAAAATGCAATAACAGAAGAATCTGTTTATACCACACCTCAAGATTATGATACAATTATTGAATTAATGGCTAATAAATTGTTACTAATAATGCTAAACCTAAAGTTTGTAATGGTTTTTTCATTTTATACATTTATTTATTAAATAATGCTATTATTATTAAGTGATATACTCAGATAGTTAGCCTAATATAAGTGCAAATGTATAAAGTATATAAGGCAGTGAATAATTGAATTGGTATTTTAAAAATAGTGTAGAATTACAAAATGCTGGCTTAATCTCAATTACTGTATTTGCAAAAGAGTTGACGGCACAACAATAATTAATTATCTACCTATAGAGATTCGGTTTAATAATTTTTCCAACTAAATAACAAACCTAACCAAAGATTTTTATGCAATCTTTTGAAAAGTCAAATTTCACTATATTGCATCCACATATAAAAATATTTTTGGAATGAAAATAACGATAGCTCAACTCAATTATCATATAGGTAATTTTGAAGGAAACACTAAAAAAATGCTTGATGCGATAAATGTTGCTAAGAACGATGGAGCAGATATTATTTGCTTTAGTGAATTGGCAACATGTGCTTATCCTCCAAGAGACTTTTTGGAATTTGATGATTTTATCAATTTAGCAATCAAAAGTATAGAGACACTTACAAATGCAGCTGACGGTATAGCAATAGTAGTAGGGTCAGTAAGTGTAAATCCTGTTCCAGAAGGTAAAGATTTATACAATTCTGTGTTTTTTCTTGCAAACCAAAAGATAGAATATGTTCAACATAAAACACTGCTTCCTACCTATGATGTATTTGACGAATACAGATATTTTGAACCAGCTTCAGAATGGGGAATAGTAACTTATAAGGGCAAAAAAATTGCACTTACTGTATGTGAAGATATTTGGGACATTGATCAAGAAAACCCACTATACACACTATCGCCTTTGGATGAAATGGAAAAATATAATCCAGATATTATTTTGAATGTTTCAGCATCTCCATTTAATTATAATCATGCCAATAGTCGAATAGATATTGTCAAGGCTAACTGTAATCGATATAAGACACCGATGATCTACATTAATCATGTAGGTGCTCAGACAGAATTGATTTTTGATGGAGGTTCTCTGATTGTCAATGGTAACGGTGTAGTATATCAAGAAATGCCCTTCTGGAAAGAATGCATTAAGACTGTCGAATTAGAAGATATTAAGAATGCAACACAGGACAATGTCAATAGTAAAGACAAAATAGAATTAATACATGATGCAATAGTCTTAGGAATTAAAGACTATTTTGGAAAATTGGGGTTTACAAAAGCAATATTGGGCCTATCAGGTGGCATTGATTCGGCAGTAACAATAGCCTTAGCTGCCAGAGCATTGGGTGCTGAGAATGTGCATGCATTGTTGATGCCTTCACAATATTCGTCAGATCATAGTGTTAATGATGCGGTTGCACTAGCAGACAACTTAGGAAGCCCTTATAATATCATTCCAATCAAAGGAATCTATGATGCTGTAATGGAACAAGTATCTCCTATTTTTGGCGACTTACCATTCAATGTAACGGAAGAAAACATTCAAGCCAGATCAAGGGGATTATTAAATATGGCATTGTCTAATAAATTTGGTAGTATACTACTTAATACGTCTAACAAAAGCGAAATGGCAGTCGGATATGGAACACTTTATGGTGACTTATGCGGTGGAATATCCGTTTTGGGTGATGTGTACAAGACCGATGTTTTTAAATTAGCAGAATTCATCAATAAGGACAAGGTGATAATACCTATTAATTCAATTACAAAACCACCATCTGCCGAACTTCGTCCCGATCAAAAAGACAGTGATAGTTTGCCTGATTACGATATTCTTGATGAAATTTTGTACCAGTACATAGAATGCACTACCGATCCTCAAGATATTATTGATATGGGATATGATGAGGCATTGGTCAAAAGAATATTAAGGATGGTCAATATTAATGAATTTAAAAGATATCAAACTGCACCAGTATTAAGGGTAAGTACCAAAGCATTTGGAATGGGCAGAAGAATGCCAATTGTAGGCAAATATCTAAGCTAAAGCACTAATAAGGCATGTAACGATTATTATTAATTACGATATTAATTGTACTAATAATAGATAATCAACTACTAATACTCTTTTAGATTTTGAATTGAGGAAAGTAGTGCTTACATTTGAAAAAATTAAACTAATCAATTATGAGTGTTTTAGATTTTGCTAGAGTGATTGTATATAGATTTCATGAAAAAGGTTTGGAAATTTTTCTTGTAAATTCTGACATGGAAAACGATCCAAATATATGGAAGTTGCCAAAGGGGAATATTCAGAATACTATTTCTAATCAAATTACAGATAGTATAGATTTAGAACCAGGTATAGACGAACACGGAAGGACCGTCAAGACCTATGCAGTAGAAGGAGAGTGGCACGATATTCCATCAATAAGAGGATTGCTCAAACACGATGTGCGATTGGTTAAATCTAAATTAATAGAAGCCGCTCCTGAAATGGAAAAAGGAGGATTTTTTGCTGTTAAAGAAGCGTTTAAAAAGGTAATGCCTGAAGAATACAAAGCACTTAAAGAGCTAAAAAATATATTAAGAGATAGAAACCTTACTAAGTATATTTAATTTTTTTTCTCTTTTAATATTGTCATTTTGGCAAGTGTACAATACTTTATCCTAAATGGAAAACTCCATAAAATTTAAAGATCGGTCTGATAATACTCTATTGTCGCAATATAAAGATGGCGAAGAGGTCATGGGAGAATTGTTTAGTCGCTATAAAAATTTAGTTTTTGGATCTTGTCTTAAATATCTAAAAAATAGAGCAGATGCAGAGGATGCTGTAAGTGATATATTTATTCTAATTAGTAAAAAGCTAAAAACACATCAAGTCCAAAACTTCAAATCTTGGCTTTATACGGTAACACGCAATCATTGTATAGAACAATTAAGAAAAAAAAATCGATATAGAGATAAAATTAGTGCTGTTGAGAATATGTATTCTGCATCAATTTTTCATCCTGATAATATAGATGATGAAGAAATAATGAAAAAATTAGAAAAATGTATTGAGGCTTTGCCTCAAGAACAAAAACAAACAGTAGATTTATTTTATTATAAAAAGATAAGTTATAAGCTAATTGCTGAGCAAATGAATATCACTTGGGACAAAGTCCGTTCTTTTATGCAAAATGGAAGAAGAAATATTAAAAATTGTCTGGAGATTAAAAATTTATCATGATTGAGCATTCTGAAAAATATTGGTCCGACCTCGTTGAGAAATATAAGAATGGTAATATCTCTCAAGAAGATAGATTTATTCTTGAAAAAAGAGCATTAGATGATTCTTTTTTATTTGATGCATTAGAAGGATACGCTTTATATAATAATGAAAAGCAAACAAAAGTTACTAAACAAAAAATATTTACAATAGGTAGGATTTTGGCAGCAGCCTCTGTCTTAGGATTTGTCATATTGGCTATGTTTATGAAAAATAACACATCTTCTGTAGTTAGTGATAATCGTGAATATGCTACTGTTATAACTAATGAAGAGAAGGAATCCGCGAACGATATCATAACAGAAAATGCACAGGACGATCAAGATAAAGCGATAAAAAGAAAGACGAAAAAAATCATTTCCAAAGTACAAAAAGAAAAACTTACTGTTGTTGCAAATAAAAAGAAAACAAAACAACAAAGTCCACAAAAAGAGAATAAAGCTAGAAAAGAGAACACTATTAATTCTTCTCAAAAAGATAATATTCAAAGCAGACCGCCAAGTAATGAAGATGTTTCGTCAGAAATTATTGAAAATCAAAAAACTAGTTCAGAATCAACTGATATAGAGGATATGGCAATTGAAAAAAATCAGAAAAAATCAGAAATTATTGTTACCACCTCCAAATCTTCTAATGTCAATCAATCCACTACTGTATTAGATGGAGTAAGTTTAGAATCAGATAACATATCACCGGCACAAGATATTGAAGATACTCAATTCACAGAAGAGACAATACTTGAGTCTCCAATACAATCTATAATGCCTAAAATTGGAAAAAAGATATTTGATGATTATGTATCTACAAAAATATCAGAAAGAGGCTTAAATCAAAATCCTGAACAAGTGGTAATTATTCAATTTTCTACTGGTAAAGATGGTCGATTAACTAACTTCAAGCAACTAACTAATAATTGCCCAAAATGCGCTGCATTTGCAATATCACTTTTGCAACAATCTGGTGAATGGATTATTAAAAACCCAAGTGATAGGATTGGAACTTATAGCTTTAACTTTTGAAAAAACTAAAATTTATATTTGGAACTGTTTTTGTATTAGTTATAATTCTTAATGTTGAGAATACCATCAGAAAATGAACTATCTAAGGTATAAATGGATTGAAATAGTAGAGAAGAATCAGTAAAGTTTAAAAAAAATAAAAGATACAAAGAAATTGTACATCTTTGTATTCGAAAAGGATAAGGGTATATATGAAAATATTTGGATTATTTAAACAGGAATTAGCAGTAGATTTAGGGACTGCCAATACATTAATTATTGTAAATGGAGAAGTTGTAGTTGATGAACCATCAATAGTGGCAATCAACAGACAAACCAACAAAGTAATAGCTGTAGGGAAGCGTGCTATGCAAATGCATGAAAAAACGCATGATAATATTAAAACAATTAGGCCTCTAAAAGATGGTGTTATTGCAGATTTTCAAGCGGCAGAAAGTTTAATTCAAGGACTGATCAGTCTTATTGGTGAAAAAAGAAAATTTTTTACACATTTAAAAATGGTTATTTGTATCCCTTCAGGAATTACTGAAGTCGAAAAAAGAGCCGTGTTTGATTCTGCCGATCACGTAGATAGTAAAGAGACTTATCTAATTCACGAACCTATGGCAGCAGCATTAGGAATAGGATTAGATGTAGAAGAACCAATCGGAAATATGATTATTGATATAGGAGGAGGGACTACCGAAATAGCTGTAATAGCTCTTTCTGGTATCGTTACTGATCAATCAATAAGAACAGCAGGTGATGAATTTACTAATGACATCATTGATTATATGAAGCGAAAACACAATCTATTGATTGGAGAACGTACTGCTGAAAAAATTAAAATACACTGTGGTAGTGCTTCTGTTGATCTTGAAAACCCGCCAGATGATTATCCTGTTAATGGTAGAGATTTGTTGACTGGAATTCCTAAACAAGTATATACTAACTACGTAGATGTAGCAGAATCTTTAGACAAATCTATAGCAAAAATTGAAGAAGCGGTTTTAAAAGCATTAGAAGATACGCCGCCTGAGTTAGCAGCAGATATATACCGTACAGGCATATACCTAACTGGTGGTGGGGCATTGTTAAGAGGACTTGCAAAAAGAATATCCAGTAAAACTAAATTGGCAGTTCATGTAGCAGAAGATCCACTGAGAGCTGTGGTTAGAGGAACTGGATTGGCACTCAAAAACTCTGATAGATATTCTTTTTTAATAGATCGTAGAAGTTTATAATATAGTTTTAATCGGTACTTGTTTGGAATCCAATAGGGTTAAAAGCATTTTTTGCGGTAGGTTCGTCATCGTCATAGTCTTCCCATTCTGTAATTTCTTTTAGGAATAACTCAACATGTCTGATAATAAAGCTATGGGTAAGTTCTTCTGGGCGCAATATTTCTAATGGTTTTGGAGGTTTTGCTTCTCCGTATCCTTCTATATAAGGTGCCATTGTCATTATCATTACTTTACCATTAAACAATTGTTGATAAATCAATGCGCCATTGTTTTTTATCATTGCTCTTTTGATATCTGTAGCTTCTAAGTTTTCACTTATCCCACTTGCAGATCGACCCAAATCAAGAATAATAGCCTCTAAATTTTCAATTTTATCTTGTTCTTCTATCTTAGCTTTAATCTCAGTTTGTTTTAGTATATCTTTCAAAGTTTTAATAATCAATGGCTTCATTTTTTTTGGCCATTTTTTTCTATAATCTTCTGTATTTTTAAGTACAGTTTTATATTTAGTTGCTTTTGATACTAATGTTCCAAGGTCAAGTGCCATCTATTGTAAGATTTTGTGTTATTAAAGAATGCGAATGTACTTAAGATTTTTGAATATTATTAACGAATTAATGACTATATTTTCAAAAATCTTGAATTGTATGTTGTGCCTCCAAACTGTACTTTTATATGATAAACACCGATTGGTATTTTTGAAATATTAATTTGGTTTAGCTCCAATTCAACATTGATCATTGTCTTCCCATTGATATCAAATATAGTACAGTTGGTGATTAATTGACCTTTAGAATCTAATTTTATTATGTCTAATGCAGGATTTGGATATACAATTAATTGATCATTTTGCAAGTCATTTTGGTTTAATAATTCGTCTGTCAACACACGCCATATTTCTCCATCTTGAAAAGTAGCAAAATACAGTTCACCAATAGCTGATTCACCAAATGTACTTACTCTAAAAGGAGCAGATGGACTAGAATACTCAAACCGTTCGGTAGTTACTTCTGTATCAGACACCTTTGTCGACAACCAAAATACCTTACTATCTATAAAATCTGTAAATATATACTTACCGACTAAGTCAGGGTGCCTTTTTCCTCTATACACAAAACCTCCAGTTATAGATTTTTGACCTTGAGAATGGTCATATTCAAATACAGGAAATACATATTCATTACTATTACCACACTCAGAATTATTAAATACATCATTCCCTTCATAGCATTTCCAACCATAATTGAGTCCTCCAGGAGCAGAAGATAGTTCGAGATCCACTTCTTCTAATACCCCTTGACCTACATCTGCTGCCCAAAAATCACCAGTTTGCTTATCAAAAGCTACTCTCCATGGATTTCTCCAACCCAATGACCATATTTCGTCCAACGTAAAATCATCAAATGCAAAAGGATTATCTGTTGGAACACTGTAGGCTTGGTCTTCTGTATCGACGTCAATTCTTAGTATTTTACCCAATAATGATAGTCTATTTTGTCCATTTTCAAATTGATCATTTGCGCCTCCGCCATCACCAAGTGGGATGTATAAGTAACCATCATTACCAAAAACTAAATCGCCACCATTGTGATTGGTAGCAGGTTGTGCAATTGTAATTATTTCCTTTTCTGTAGACAGCTCAGTTGTTATAGGATTGTCCATACTGACAGTAAATCTACTGACTCTAGTAGAAAACTGACCATTGTTGTCGGGATCATTAAAAGTATAATTTACAAAATAATGGCCATTCTCAATAAAATCTGGATGAAATGCCATACCTAACAGACCTCCCTCTAAGGTAGTATTGACTATGTCACTTATGTCCAAAAAAGGAAAATCTGACTTTATTGGATTTTCTACTTCAGGATTATACATAATATACACTTCCCCTGTTTTTTGAACTATAAAAAGCCTAGTGTCTTCGGGACTATACGTAGTAACAATATCAGTAGGTTGTTTAAAACTGATAGCTTCAATTTTTTCGAAATGTAGATTTTGACAAAAAATTAAATTTGAAATAAATAGAAAAAATATAGTGAATTGTGATTTCATAACAATTGATTATTTACTGTAAATATATAATTTTATAATAAATTTTACAATTTCTGTTATTAGGCGTTAGGTACATTATTTTCGAATATATTGGTTTCATATATATAGACGATCAATTAAAGCAATGATTTTTAGAGACAATGATTAATCATCTATTAAAACTGAAATTTTATTAGTTTTGTATTATGAATAATGTACGTTCGATGCTTTCTAAGATTAGTTCTTTTGTTCCTTTGAGTAGGATGGTACAACTTACCAATCAGAAAGTATTGCTACCTTTTTATCATTTGGTGTCTGATAATAGATTAGCACATATTAGTAATTTATATCAGCTGCGTTCAATTGATGATTTTGAAAATGATTTAATTTATTTGTTAAAATATTTTAAAGCTATTGATGCATCTACCTTGTACAGTAGCGTAGTAAGTGAGGAAATTTCAAAGCCAGTATTTCATTTAACATTTGATGACGGTCTGAGTCAAATTTATAATATCGTAGCACCTATTTTAGAAAGAAAAAACATACCAGCTACCTTTTTTGTAAATACAGACTTTATAGATAACAAAGGATTGTTTTATAGATACAAGGTGAGCCTTATTATAGAATCACTGCATATAAATAATAAGGATTTTGCTAAAATTTCTGATTTGTTAAAAATAGATAATTCTAATGTAAATAGTATTATTGAGCAATTGAAGAATTTGAAATATTCTGATACACAAACAATAGACACTATACTGAAAATACAAAATATTGACATTGAAAAATGGCTTTGTGAAAATAAACCTTACTTAAGTTCAAGTCAAATAAACGATCTGATTACTCGTGGATTTAAAATAGGATCACATAGTGTAGATCATCCTCGATTTAAATATTTGACGATTGAGGAGCAGAAAAATCAAATTACGAGTAGTTTTACATTTTTGGAGCGTAATTTTGGAATCAAAGAACGATTTTTTTCTTTTCCTTTTAGTGACGAAATGGTCCCGAAAGAAATATTAACATGGCTTTCGGAAGATCAAAATTGTAAATTGTCATTTGGAATTTCAGGATTAAAAAAGGATGTTACAAAGACCCATTTACAGCGGTTGTTATTAGAAGAAGGCAGCTTAAATGCTGATAAAATAATATCTTCAGAGTATTTATATTATATGCTCAAAAGCATATTGAATAAAAATAGAATTAAAAGAAAGTGATAAGAGCAATATATAGAAAATTATTATCCGAAAAAAAAAGAAACCAAATAAGACGTAATCTTAGGAAGATGATGTCATTTAGGTATAAAGGTGACAGATTTTATTGCAACTTTTGTGAACGATCATTTAGTAAGATGTTATCTAGATCGGGAAGACCTAGTGCAGAATGTCCATATTGCGCATCTTTGGAACGTACAAGATTATTGCTACATTACCTAAACGATCAAACAGATATTTTCAATAAGCATATTTCTGTTTTACATTTTGCACCAGCTGTTTGTCTCTTTGATAAGTTAGTAAACTTGGATATAGAATATATTGATGCTGATTATAATATTGCAAATGCACGATACAAAGAAGATATTACAGATATTAGTTATGCTGATGATTATTTTGATTTAATAATATGCTCCCATGTATTAGGTCATGTAGGAGATGAAGCTATGGCGATGAGAGAGATGAAACGTGTATTGAAACCTTCTGGAAAAGCTATAATTATTACTTATATTGTCTTAGAAGCTACTCAGACCAGAGATGATCCTAATATTAATACAGCAAAATTGCGAAAAGAACATTATGGAGAGTTAGATTGTCTTAGACTACACGGTATGAATTTTGACAAATTGTTAGAAGCACAAGGTTTTGATGTAGAATTAATAAATTATAGAGATTCAATGGATCCAGAAGTTGTTTTAAAAGAAAGTCTTGGCGTGTGTGGAAAAGAGTGGATATATTTATGCAAATAAATTTTAAAATTTCATCATTTCAAAATTGTATCTTGCAACAGTAAAAATTAACAAACAATAAAAAACAAGAGATAAATGAGTTTATTTAGTTTATTAACAATGCCAGATTTTGCTAATTCTGCAATTTGGATGAGTTTACTTACGCTTACTTTTTTAGAAATCGTATTGGGTGTAGATAATATTATATTTATTTCTATTGCCTCTAGTAAACTGCCAAAAGACCAACAAAAAAAGGCAACTAACATTGGTTTGGTCTTAGCAATGGTACTAAGGATTGTTTTGCTTTTATTTATATCTGTGCTTATTGCAATGAATGATCCTTGGATAAAATTTGATTTAGGGTGGATAAAAGCCGGTTTTTCTGGTCAAAGTTTTATTCTAATTCTAGGTGGATTATTTTTGTTATACAAGAGTGTAAGTGAAATCCATCACAAATTGGAAGGAATGGAAGTCGATTTACATGATATCGATACAAAGAAGAAAAAATACACCTTGAGCAATGCAATCACTCAGATCACTCTGATCAATATAGTTTTTTCTTTTGATAGTATATTGACTGCAGTAGGTATGACCAATGGACTCGAAGGAGCATTAGTTTTGATGATAATAGCTGTAATTGCTTCAGTAATAATTATGATGTTATTTGCAGTGCCAGTTGGTAGATTTGTAAACGAGCATCCGACTATTCAGATGCTTGGTTTGTCATTTTTGATACTGATAGGTTTTATGCTTATTATAGAAGGTGGTCATATGGCACATTTAGAAATTTTTAATTCCAAAATTGGTGAAGTACCAAAAGGGTATTTATATTTTGCCATTGCTTTTTCATTGTTAGTTGAGTTTTTGAATATCAAATTAAGAAAAAAATCCAAAACTGTAAAATTAAATACTTACAGTGAAGCAGCACAAGGAGAAGGACTATTAAAAGAATAATCATCTATAAGAATGTTGATTTTATGAAAAATTATATCTTTTTAGCTGGGTTTTTAATAGTAATAATTGGTACTTCTTGTAAAAAGCCACAAGGATATCTTCGGCTGACAGGACATACCATGGGTACTTATTATGCAATAACTTATCTCGGCGACGCACCAGAAGAGACAAGAAATGATATTGAGACTATTCTAAAAGAATTTAATCAGTCTGTATCCACCTATATTCCTACTTCGACAATTAGCAAGTTGAATAAAAGCCGGAAAGGAATTAAAATTAATACAGCTAAAGACAAATATTTTATTTCAATACTACAAAAGTCTAATGAAATATATAATCTTACTGAAGGAGATTTTAATACTTCTGTCATGCCATTGGTCAATTATTGGGGATTTGGTTATAAAGATAAGATAGAAGTCTCATCTGTTGATTCTATCCATGTAGATAGTCTTTTGCAAATAGTTAAAGCATCCAAATTTACCTGTTCCCAAAAAGGAGAATTTGCGACAATTAATAAATCTACACCTTTAGCAGAAATTGATTTTTCTAGTCTTGCAAAAGGGAAAGGCATTGATGTAATAGCAACATATTTTGACACAAAAAATGTACAAAATTATTTGATAGATATAGGTGGCGAAGCCAGAGCCAAAGGTGTCAATAATACTAATAATCCTTGGCGATTAGCGATCAGCAAACCAAAAGACAATGCTGCAGTCAATGATATTGAGTTGGCACTAAACCTTAATAATATGTCAATCGCTACAAGTGGAAATTATAGAATATTTTATATCTCTGAAGGTAAAAAACACGCACATATTATTAATCCTAAAACTGGATATCCAGCACTATCCAACCTTTTAAGTGTATCAATATTAGCTCCTGACTGTATGACTGCCGATGCTTTAGCAACCGCCATGATGGTAAAAGGTTTGGAAGAAGCAAAGTCGTTTTTAATTAAGAATAGTTACCCAGCTTGTCTCATTTATGATGCAGATGGAGATACAGAATTAGAAAAATTTTATATCAACGGGTTTGAAGATTTACTATAAGCCCAATCAATTATTCTTCTTCACTATTAATCATATGAGAAGCTACTCTTGGAAATCGATTAAATACTTCATCTTTTAATGCATCATCAATAGGTAATTTGTCAACAGCTTTCGCCATACATTGAAGCCATGCCATAGCACCGGTTTTGGTGATTTTATGAGGAATATGACGCATTCTAAGTTTTGGGTGACCATGAATGTCCGAATAGCGATTAGGACCTCCAAAAAATTGAGAAAGAAACAGGTATTGTTTTTCTTTTACATCTTTAATGTCAGTTGTAAATAAGTGATTTATTCTTTCGTCTGCAATTACAAAATCATAAAAGTAATCAACTAAAAGCGCTAAATTATTATCTCCCAATCGGGAATATGTTGTGTCCATATCGTTTTTTTATATAAAATCTACATCAGGTGCATAGTTATACACCATCAATAATCTAATAGCTTTTTCGATTGGATAATTTTCATAGATAGCTTTATATAACATTAATGTAATTGGTAAGTGCAAATCTTCTTTCACTGCTAAATGGTGGATAATATTAAGGGTACTTACACCTTCTATTATTTCACTTGATGTTTTCATGATTTCTTCGACAGTTTCGCCTTGAGCCAACCGTTTTCCAAAAGTATAGTTTCGAGAATTTTCACTCGTTGCAGTCGCTATTAAATCTCCAATTCCGGCGGTGCCAAGAAATGATTTACTCTGTGCTCCCATTGAGTTTCCAAACTGTATCATCTCTCTAAGCCCCCGTGTAATAAGAGCAGATTGAAGATTTTTACCGAGGTTTAATCCTCCAACAATTCCAGATCCTATAGCAATAATGTTTTTGAATGCACCCGCCAGTTCTGCACCTTTTAGATCATGACTACCAAATACCGAAAACAATTTACTATTCAATACTTGTCGTCCTATTTTTATTACTTCATCAAACTCAGAAGCGATAACTGTAGTCGCAGGAAGTCCAGCAAGTATTTCTTTAGCCAGATTAGGACCTGAGATACAACCTACTCGTATTACTGTCGTCTCGTCCAGTATCACTTCGGACATACTGTATATGTCACTTCGATTATAATCATTATTTACCTTCCTTTTTTTCGATATTTTAGTAGAGTCAAGCCCTTTTGTTGCATGTATCATGATATGGTGAGGATCTACATGTGGGGACAGATCTCGCATTACTGCTCTAAAACTTTTTGAAGGAATTACAGGCATTATCACATCGCAAGATTTACCTAATTCTTCAAGAGAGTTTGTTGCTCTTATATTAGTAGATGTATCAATACCCATATATAATTTATTGATATTTATAGCTTCCATTACAGAGACTCGTCGAGTATATAATAAGACATCAACATTCTCCATAAGCAATTTTGAGATGGTCATCCCAAAACTTCCAGATCCAATAACTCCTATAGGTTTTTGCATATGGCGAAGATAGAAACTTTATATTAATCGTGGAGTCAATCTATAGCAAAGTTGTAATTTGAAATTTAGGATTGTAAATAATCGAAAAATCTATGAAATTATTTTTGCTTGATATCGGATTATATAATTATATGGTGGTAGTTTACACATCACTATTTTTTAATAAATAGTAGAGATATTGATATACATCTCTACTCAACCGCATATGTATGAATAATAAATTCAGAATTGTTTTTAGTTTTTGGAATATGATCCAGAAGTCCTACTGATTCAATATTTTCTTCGACAAATTTTAGTTTTTTATGATTAAGTATTCTTAAATAGCTATTTCCATAAACGGCATTAGGAAATAATCCAACATAGTTAAACGATGATATATTACTAACCTGTAACTTACGTGCGATTTTATTTGTCATTTTTGAATTTCTATCAAAGAAATATATATTGGGAAATTTTTCTATGTAGTTTTCAAATAGAACAAAATTGTCAGTTACCAAAAACTTATTGATAGGCATTTTTTCAATTAATTTATGTATATTCTTTTGATTAAGTGTTAGGATTTTAGTGAAATTTATTTTTTCATAAGAAAACCCAATATTAAGAACTGTATTTGTTTTCCCATAAAAATCAATTTTATCAATTACACCACTTCCAGCCGGATTGTAGTAGATGCCATCTTTTGTTTTTTGTATTCTATTTGCTGCTAAAATACTAAGTGAAATATCATTAATTTTGCGAGGATATAGTGATTTTATTATTGTAAGATCGGCATCAGTAATGAATATTGTATTTGTGTTGTCTTTTGTCAAATGTGTTGTGTAAAAGATATACCTTCCTTCAGAATAATGAAAATCTGAAAAATAAAATGGAGTACTTAATGATTTTTGATATTTAAAATTTAAATCATATTCAACTAATAAGTTTGATTCATTATCACCTATTATGATTTTATTATTTGTTATTGTTAAACTTGATATATTTGATATGTTATTTTTGATGGTATATTGATTTAGCATTTCTCCTTTTTTGCTGAAGGATGTAAGCATATTGCGTTGTGCATTTACTATGTATAGTGTTTCATTTTTTACAGTGACATATGATGGATCTAATGAACTGCCCCCAGAATTACAATGGATAAAGTCGTGATTACTAATAGAGATCGTTTTATCTTCGGTGTACATCACAGTATCACTGTATTTACCAAAAATAAAGAAAATTGAAACTCCTAAGGATAGAATAAATAGTGAATATTTCATATTAATTTTGTTTTAATTTTATGGTTAGGCACATGGACCACCTGGACAACACTCTCTACAGTTGTAATTTGGATCGGAGTTACCTCCTGAATATACTGATTCACATTTAAATTGTCCTCCTGGTGTACAAGTGATTTGAATTCCAGATCCTTCACATACATATTGATTTCCATCATCACAACAACATGCATAACTGAAACCACTATTGTTAGTCATAGTACCTAAATACCAATGAATTATTTCCATATCTGTATTTTGATGTTTACTATTAATTTCAAATGATATTAATTCGCCTGAATCAAATTTAAAATCGTTATTATACTCTTTTGGAGAGAACAGAAAAGACAGTAATATTAGTAAATATTGAAGTTACATAGAATTCCTTGATTAATAGTTTGATTAATTTTTTAATCAAGCAATAATAAATCAAAAAACGTAAGAAACTCAGATAAATATTTGTTAATACATAAAATTAACATAAAATTAAGACAATATTAACTTTTGTGTGAATTGAAGTTTTTTCTTAGTATAGAATTTTTCAATTTGAAAAGAAAACCCTTTCTAATAAAACACCATATTAATCATTTGTAAAACTATTTTTACATCAAATTTGCATATACGAACAATTTCGTATATCTTTGTACGAACAATTTCGTATATGAATTTTTGAAGCTTAAAATTCAGGATATTATGTACAGAAATAAAAATTATACCAATATGGCAAAGCCAACAGAAAGTGAGTTAAAGATATTACAAATCCTGTGGGAAAGAGGAGCAAGTTCTGTAAGAGAAGTACATCAAGTCATATCACAGAACAAAGAATCGGGATATACCACGACATTAAAGTTGATGCAGATAATGACAGAAAAAGGACTGACTACTCGTGATACATCTTCAAAGACACATATATATATCGCCCACGCTTCAGAGTCAAATACTAAGAGAGATTTATTACAATCTTTTATTTTTAATACTTTTAAAGGTTCTGCCAAATCTTTGGTCTTACAAGCATTGGGTAATGAAGAAACATCAAAAGAAGATCTTGATGAGATAAAAAGTCTTATTCGTAAAATTGAAAATCAAGGAGAATGATACAGCAGTTTTTAGAATCCATATCATTATCAATTACCAATGCATTAGGTTGGACGATTATTCACTCTTTGTGGCAAGGAATGTTATTGGCTATAGGTATGTCGATCTACCATCAATCCACAACACATAAGAGTGCAGATCATCGATACAAGATATCTATTATGACATTGGTGGCAATGGTAGGATGTAGTGTAGCTACATTTTTATATTATATGATAGATTTTTCGAGTGGCGTAGTCAACATTAACCAGCAAACAGTTACTATATTAGACAGTTATAGTGTATTGGATAATAGTATGCTAACTTCGATGAGCAATTTTTTTGATAAAAACATACATGCTGTCAATACAATATGGTTAATAGGAGTAGCAATTTTTTTGATTAAATATTTGTTTTCGTTTGGTTTCATATTGTATTTAAAGTACAGTCTAACGAAAAACACTGCTCCACTACTTACAAGTGTATTAGCATCGATACAATCTAATTATGATTTTTCGAAAACTATAATTATTCGAGAATCTAACCAAATAAGTGTACCAATGATTATTGGATATTTTAAACCGTTGATACTTTTTCCTTTAGGAATCGTCAATAGATTAGAAATAGCAGAAGTGGAAGCTATTATCAATCATGAATTGGCACATATAATACGTAACGACTACTTGGTTAATTTGTTGGTTTCATTTGTAGAAGTATTTTATTATTATCATCCTGCTATATGGTGGATAAGCGCCAATATACGCTCCGAACGAGAAAACAGCTGTGACGATATTGCATTAGATAAGACAGATAGCATTTTATATGCCAAAACACTTGTAAAATTAGAAGAATTTAAAACTCAAGGCACACCAATATTGGCAATGCCATTACTTAATAACAAACATCAATTACTTAATAGAATAAAAAGAATTATGAATATGGAACAATCAAAAAGAGATATGAAAGCCAAGTCTATTGCCACTTTGATACTCTTATTTGGAGTATTACTATACAGTACCCAAGCAATAAGCAGTAACGAACAATCAATATCAACCGATCAAGATGAGAATACAGTAATTGACGCTATAAGTGATATAGATGTTGACATTATTGATGAACATATAAAGATATTGAGCATTGATGATAAAATTGTAAATGAAGAATTAAAAGATGGAATTAATAATCAAAAAGCATTTCAAATAGAAAGTAAAGACATTGAGATTGAGTCGATTGGAAAATCAGAAATTGTAATTATCAATAGTGAAGATCAGATGCTATTTGATAGATCAATAGTAATAAATGATATAAAAGAAGTGTTATCAGATACAATACCAAATCGTCATCAACAGCATGTAGAAAAAATGAGTATTTTGAGCAATAAAAACGGAAAGAAAGTAGAACTGGAAAAGAATAATAGTAAAGTTACTAAACTAATAATTGATGGAAAAGTAATTCCAAAGCATGAATATAAAAATCATAAAGACTTGATAGATAGCTATGATGGTAGAAATATTGGATTGTCAAATGGAAAAATAAAAATGTTTAAATTCGACTCCGATGATATAGACTTTAACGGTTTTGAAGGATTAGTTAATGACAGTATGGTTGCAAAATCTTTTGGGATGATATTTGACGGTAATGAATGGAGAGATTTAGGAGAAAATATGGATCTGTTTTTTAATGAAGAATTGCTTGATAAACTGGAACATCTCGAAGAAAATAATTTTGAATTTGATAAAGAAAAAATGAAGGAGTTACAAGATGAATTGAATAGTAATTTGAAGGGATTAGAAGATTTTAGAGGCTTTGACAATATGGATTCCCTATTTAATAATTTTGAATTTGACATCGATGATATTAAGGGAATATTTCCTAAAGGAGGCTTTGAAGATATTTTTGAAAAAAGAGATCTTGGACTAAATAGATCTTCTACAGTAGTTGATGCTATAGGTAGCGCATTGAATAGAGACGGATTACTAAAACCCTTCAAATCTAATAAAATAGAAATCACAGGCAAGCATTTAAAAATTAATGGTGAGAAAATGCCAAATGCACTTTATGAAAAATATAAAAATATATACCAAGAAAAGACTGGTGCACCATTAACCAAAAAATCAAGAATGATATTCGATGTAGAGGGCAAAAAATCCAATCGAAAAGTAAGAACATTTTAATAAACAGGTAATTTATAAAACAAAGGACAATTTCATATCGAAGTTGTCCTTTTTAAGACTGTTCATTTTTATCTTGAACATAATTTTTTTCTTCACACATTGACATCTAAATACCTCACTCCTAAAAGGAAAACAGCAATTTTTGTTTCACCACAATCCTACCCCTAAATCCCACAACCTATAACCAAACCACTACTTCATCAATACTTTTTCTGTCTAATACAGGAACTGTAGCTCTTTCTGCAGGGTATCCAATAGGGAGTAACATGTATGGTCGTTCGTTGGCAGGTCTGTTGAGGATTTTTTGTAAAAAGTTGAGAGGGCTTGGTGTGTGAGTCAATGTTACTAATCCAGCATGATGAATAGCACTGATCAAAAATCCTGTTGCTATACCTACAGATTCGTTAACATAATAATTTTTTGATTTGCTACCTTCATCATCAAGATTATATGTTTTTTTGAATACGACAATTATCCACGGAGCTATCTCAATAAAAGGTTTTTCCCAATTGGTATCAAATTTTTTAAGGTCTTTGAGCCATTCCTCTGACATTCTTCCATTATAACTTAAATATTCTTCTTTTTCTGCTGCAATTCTAATTTTAGATTTTATTTCTGAAGAAGAAATAGCGCAAAAAGTCCAAGGTTGCTTGTGTGCTCCAGACGGTGCAGAAGCAGCTGTCATTATTATATCCTCGATTACAGACTTAGGAATTGGCTTGTCAGAAAAATCTCTAATTGATCTTCTGTAATCCATAAATGATCTATGATTATTAGCTAGTTCTTCAATAGAATGGTCTGGAATATCAAACGGTCCTTTATATGTTTTAAATTTATTAGAATCCATAAAAGTATTTCTTTTTAATGATACAACTACAATATTTTTAAAGTATATGTTAGGACTGCCTGTTCTAGGAGTTCAGTTTACGTTTGATCCTGATATCGTACATTACAATAATTGATGCAGATAACAAAAAGAGAGGCCCTACTTTATCAACTTCTATTAAGTCATTGATAAGATTCATCATACAGATAACAATAATGCTGAGAATTGCTGCCATCACATAGTTTTTATCTTTAGGAGCGGTTAATTTATGATATAGTCGTTCTCCGTATAATATAATACTAAAACAAAATGCGATAAATATCAACAGCCCTATAATTCCTTGCTCTACCATCGTCATTAAATAGTAACTATGTACACCTGATTTTTCTGGATTATCACTAACATAGGTTTCAAAACTGCGCACTGTATATTTTGTGTAGTTGTTATAAAAACCTCCAGGACCGAAACCGATAATAGGTTTTCGTTGTATCATCTGTACTGCTGCAACCCATCTGTACACCCGTTCCATTGTGGAGATGTCTTCCATTTTGTAAGTCGCTTCAATTAGATTATTAAATTTAGTATGTGCAATAGTTTTTTCAAATTGAGGAGCAAAATCTAAATATTTATTATTATTTAGAAGGTAACCTACTAGTAATATTGTCATTATAGAAGCACTTAATAATGCAATTTTGGCTAGTCTGAATTTAATAACGAAGTAAGCTCCTATTGCAACAAATATACATATTTGAGCAGCCCTTGTATAAGAAAAGTATGCACCTACAATAAATAGTAAAATGACAAACGATAGAAGGGTTTTGGAGAATGATTTTTTAGTTGATTTATATAGTGCCCATACATAAGGTAATAATACAACTATCATGGCAGCATAATTGACATGATTTCTAAATATAGGTCTTACCACCTTATGAGAGCCAATAAATGTAAAACCGTCTATAGCATGTCTTGTAATTACTACCATGACAGCGATACTCATAAATATAGTCAACAGGCTTACTAGTTTTGATATGTCTTTGTGACTTTTTAAAAAATGGAATGTTAGAAAAAAGAAAGGGGTAACAAACCATAATTTAGCAAGAAAAAACTTATATGAAACAATTGGTATTTGTGAATAAATACTGGTGAATAAGATCCAAAATAGATGTAAAAGTAAAAGTACACTAATTGGGTGATAAATATATTCAAATGATATTTTTCCTAATTTTGAAAGAAGCAATAATATACCAATAAACGTAAGTCCTAGCATTATAGGTTCAGTGGGAATATCCATACCTAAACTACCAAAATTATACTCAACGGAAAAAGGCAATGCTACCCAAAATCCATAATATAAAGCACGGTAATCTCTTATAATTGCATACAAGACGACCAAACCAACAGGAGCTGCAGCAATAATGTACATTTCCTTGATAAGTGCTATTAGTACAAGTAATAATAGGACAGCTACAAAGCCATAAAATGCGCGTTGTTCACCTTTCGTTGTATATTGACTATTTGCCAGCATATACTTCTCGCCAGTTTATTGTTTTAGCACTTTGGATAAGCAATGCAACTAAGCAGCTCAGTACAAAAGCTAACAAGGAAAGACCTATAACAATAATTGATCGTTTGGGTCTTGATTTTTCGTTTGGAATAGTTTCTTTTTCTACTATATGTATAGAAGTAAAAGACTTGTCATAGCTCGATTTTAAATTTTTATATCGTTCTTTTGCCAGAGCTAATTCTTCGACCATTTGAGTTTGCCCAACTTCAATTTGCCTTACCGAAAGCACACCTTCATTAAATAATTTAATACGGTTTTCAAGTCCTATTTTCATGCTTTTAACTCCTGCGATTTTGGCTTTTAATTTATTGATACTGTCTATAGGCACATTAGCATACTTTTTTAGCTCATTTAGCATAGATTCTTTACCAATTAAGTTTGATTCTGTATTAGTAGCTAATTCTGCAAAAGCCTTAGCTTGAGCATAAGATTCATATATACCATATTTATTTTTAAGTTTAGTCAATGTATCTCCGGTAATTTTGAGTTGACTTTCTTTTACTTTTATACCATCAGCTAAAGCTGATAATTGATTTGCTTGACTTTCTTTTATTATATTTTGAGCTTTATTTTCTATAAATTCTCTTGCACTTTTGACCATGTCCCTAGCTTGATTTCTATCTGTATCTTCTATCGAAAGCAATAAACCATCAAATTTTGTCTTTGTCGTTTCATATAGTTTTGAAATTTTTCTTGCTAATTTTGCCTTTCCTTTAGGATTTGATACATTTATATCATAGTGTTTGGCGAGATTATATTTATTGATTAAGTGATGTTTTACTTCGGCACTATTTGCAATAGAAAACAGCCGATCAAGATCTTCTCCTGAGCCATATATTTTGTAGGTTTTTTCTATTCCTCCTACTAGATCTGGATTTGCTAATGTAGGGCTTGCAGCATACAGTAAAGTAGTAGATTGGTAATAAGTAGGCATCATAAGTGAGCCTATTACACTCATTGCAGCAACTAATCCAGTAGCAATAAAAATTTGTTTTTTCCATCTTGCTAATGTGCTCAATACATGGATTAAACTATAATCGTCACTCATTTATATTTATTTTTATCTATTAGTTTTTTTCGATATTAGTCCAGTAATCATTTTGAATTCTACAAGACGCAATAATAACGCACTAAATAGGGAAAAACTTATACATAATAGCACTTGAATTATCCAATTGATATTAATATAATTATATATTCCCCAATATATTAAAGCACAAAACAAGCCAAAAACTAATATATTAAACAATAACTTACCATCAATTTTTATCTTTATAATGGTATAGACTAAAAATACTTGTCCAATCGTCATTAATGCTTGAGTTACAAAGGTCGCTTTTGCAGCACCCAAAGCATGTTGTGTTGGTATTAAAAAATAATTTAAACCAAAATTAATAACGACTCCAACCACTAATAAAATATTTAGTTTTTTAAGACTATTATTGGCAACTAATAAACTACCAAAGAGATAAGCTATCGAAATGCAAACGAAGCTTAGAATCAAATAGAAAAGAATTTCTTCATGATACCAAGTAGCACTAGCTTTGGCCCAGGTCATTATTTCATGCCTAAATGTAATAAAAGTACAAGCTCCAATAATGGAAATCAAGGACATCAACCTAAGCCCCATGTCTAATAGTTCGTTAATTGTTTTTTTTGCATTAATATTAGTAGCATACATAGGTACGAGTAATGCGGCAAACATATATCCTACCATATTTAGTGCTTCTAAGAATCTATAACCATATTCATATACTCCGGTCTCATATCCATCATCATTTAATAATCGCTCAAGCATAATGCTATCCATACGAGAATATGCGCTCATAGATAAAAGTATGAGTGCATAAGGAAAGCTCCATTTTAATAATTTTTTTGAATAATCCCAAGAAAATGAAATTTGGAAAACACCTAAGTGCTTTCGTAATAGGTACAATGCAACTATACAAGAAATGGCAAAAGCGATAAATTGACCATAGGCTAACCAAATAATTTGGAAATTATCTCGGTAAATAGGTGTCCAAACTAAATAACCCAAAATTATAAGCATTAATAGTTTGTCTAATGCTGACAATAAACTATCAATTCTATATTTACCTATTGCTGCTATATTGGTCCTGAGGTATAAAAATAGTGTGCTTAAGAATAAATTGATAGCAATAATCACCATCAATGGCATAAGATTATCATCATAAGGATTTGATAAATAATAGATGAGCGTAACTATAAAATAGACTATTCCTAATAATAATTTTAAACCCAATATTCTAGGCATATGAAACCCTAAAGAATTTGGATTTTTAGCAATATTTTGAGAATTGAACGATTGTATGCCAGGCTCGTGAATAAATTGAAATAAAAAAGCAATATTAAAAAGTACCTTATACATTCCATAAGTCTCTTCACCAACAATATTTTGAATTTGAAGATCAACACCAAAAATATATAAAGGTTTTATCAAAAAATTGATAGCCAATAATAATATTATATTTAATAAAAATTCTTTTTTCAAAGCAGTTTGTATATTTCCACGAATATAAAGAGTATAATGAAATAGACATCAAATAACTCAAACAATAATCCAAATCTTATAGAAGTTATTGATAATAAGGGATTACCCTAGAAAAAAATTAGTTGAAAATACTTATATATTATATAGTGGTTATATGTATCTTTGAGTGTCTTATTATAAATACCTATGTCCCCAACAGTAAATTAAAACATTAAAAATTTTTAATTGAGGTAAAATGTCGAAAAAACCAAAGAATTGTTTCAATAAAATATTGATATTAATTATCACTTTTTTATTTTGTAATAACGCATATTCTCAGATTTCAGCAGATTTTAATTGTCAAAATCGAGAGGCCTGTGGGAGCTTACAAACAAGTTTTTATGATCAATCTACAAGTGCATATAGTATAGTTGATTGGTCTTGGGATCTTGAGGTTAATACATCAAGCCAACAAAACCCGGGAGTTATATTTTCACAAGCAGGAAGTTATACTATATGTCTTACTGTTACAGACGTAAATGGTAATACGGATAAAGAATGTAAAGAAGACTATATTACGATATTTCCAAAACCAACAGCAAATTTTAGTGCTGAGAATACTGAAGGTTGTTCGCCAGTGTTAGTTGTATTTGATAATCTTTCATTTTCTGACAATTCATCTATAGAATCTTATATTTGGGATGTTGGTGGTAGTGCAGGTGTTATTACTACTACTGATTTTGATGCTTCTATCACTTCTGAGTATGTATTTGGTGGTGCTTATAATGCTAGTCTAACTATAACGGATTCGTTAGGGTGTAGTGACACTAAATTTATTTCTAATATCATTAATGTACATAGTATTCCACAACCTATTATAACTTACAATGTAGAAAATGGCTGTTCGCTACCATGGAATGTAACATTTAGCAATACTAATATTGATCCAGATGTAAAATATTTGTGGGATTTTGGGAATGGAGATACTTATGATGGTGGAAGTCCACCATTTGTACAGTACGATACAGAAGGGACTTATAGTGTAAAATTATACATGGAAAGTGGAGATTGTAGAGACACTTTAATTTTAAATGATTTTGTCAATACTCAAACAACTACTAATTTTTCGTATAGTCCAACAAATATATGTGCTTCAAGTTCAGTACAATTCACTGACGAATCATTTGTTAGTGCAGTATCAGTGATGTGGGACTTTGGTGATGGTGCAACTTCTACAGAGCCTAATCCACAACATATTTATTATAATAGTGGCTGCTATGATGTTACTTTGATAAGAGTATCTGAGGAATGTATCGATACCGTTGTATTTCCTTGTCTAAAAGTTTATTCTAACCCAGAGGTAGTTACATTGATAAAAAACCAACAATCTTGTTTGTTACCTCTTGATATTATACTTAATGGAGAATCAAATACTATTGGTACTTACCAATGGGAGTTTTTGACAGGGACTGAAGTACAAACATTCAATGAAAACAATCCAACAGTTACTATAGAATCTTATGGTGTGTACTACGCCAATCTTTTATTTACGGACGAGAGAGGGTGTACATTTGTAGAAGATTCAATAGAGATTTCTATTAATCCATTTGTTGCTGATTTACCGATTGTTGGACCAAGTGGTTGTACTCCACTCACATTTACATTGCAAGATAGTTCTTTTTCTCAGTCCAATATTGTAAACTATCAATGGGCAATTGAAACAGTCCCACCTAAATACTCAAATCTTTCTTCTCCAACTTTTACAATTGTTGATACAGGAAGATATGATGTACAACTAATTGTAGAAAATATGGATGGTTGTATTGATACTATTTTCAAAGAAGACTATATAAGAGTGGGTATAAAACCAGAGGTAGATTTTGTAGCTTCTCCACGAGTAGCTTGCTTGAGTACAATAAAACAGTTTTCTGACTTGTCAAGTGACTATGCTGACGAATGGTTGTGGGACTTTGGAGATACTGGATTTTCAGATATACAAAACCCTCAATATTATTTTGGAGAACCTGGAATATATGATGTTAAATTTATTGCTTCTCATAATGGTTGTTCTGATTCAACAATACTTTCGAATTATATAACAATTTTAGACCCAGTTTCGAAATATACCATTGATTACAATTGTGAAGATCCATATACTGTAGATTTTGCCAATTTGAGTCTTGGAGCAGATTCCCTTATGTGGACAATACATTTTTCTGATACAGATAGTATTATGATTCAAGATTCAATATTTGAATCATATACTTTTCCAGATAGAGGAATATATAGTATTCAACATTACAGTATCAATTTTGAAACTGGGTGTGATCACATTAGATTAGATACGCTTATTATTACAGAGCCGATTGCTAAATATACTTTAGATACTTTGATTGGTTGTGCTCCTACTACGATTGACATTTTTAATGATTCTCAAGATGCATACTATACTAATTATATTTCAAATGAAGGCATTCTTGATACTAGTGATATAGATAATCCTACTGTAACTTATGCAGAAGGAGGAATGATAATTGGACCTTCCCTTATAATTACTGACATACATGAATGTGTAGATACTTTTATTGTATTTGATAGTTTGCAAATAAATAAAATTGATGCTATTCCTTCATATCCTGAAGTAGTATGTCTTCCAGACGTAGTAAATCTTGTAGATAATAGTACGGATGTTTTAGGAAATATAATTTATTGGGAATGGAAAATTAACAATAATTTTTATACTTCAAATAGTCAAAATTCAAGTTTTGATATGGATTCGATAGGGGTATATGATGTGTTTTTAAAAGTGGAAGATGATTGGGGGTGTATTGATAGTATCATAATGCCATTAGCAATTGATGGAAGAGAATTTTTTCCTGACTTTTCTTCAGATACATTGAGTTGTACATTTAGCCCAATAACATTTACACCAATTGGTATTACTAGCTCTATTGCAGAATATTTTTGGGACTTTGGAAATGGAGAAACGAGTACAGAAAAAAATCCGAGTCAATATTTTAATGACGAAGGTGTATATACAATATGCCTTACGGAAACCGATGTGAAAGGTTGTCAAAAAACTTATTGTAAAGAAAATTACATTATTATTCAGGATCCAATAGCTCAATTTATTGGAGATCCAACATCAGCCACTTGCCCTCCACTATTGACAAATTTTGAAAATCAATCGATCAATGCAAATTCCTCAATATGGAATTTTGGTGATAACAGTGGAATGTCTCAAAGCAACAATACTTCTCATGTTTTTACACAGCCAGGAGCCTATGACATTACACTTATTGTTGAGATGACACCGACTTGTAAAGATACATTGATATTAGAAGATTATGTAAAGGTCGAAGGACCTAAAGGAGAATTTATTGCGGATGTTCAAATGTCTTGTTTGCCCATTGCTGTAAGTTTGTATGGACAGTCTGATGGATTATATTCTTATGTTTGGGATTATGGAAATGGAATTTTGGATAGCATACCAGATTTAATAATGTCAGATACTACTTCGTTTTATTATACAGAAACTGGAAAATTTACACCAAAATTGATAGTAATCGATAGCGTCGGGTGTACAAGAAGTTTTGCAGGAGACCCAATTGTAGTTAATGATGTTGATATGCAGTTTTCTTATACAGCAGATTCTCTTTGTGGGACACCACTCGAAATTCGATTAAATAATATGAGTGAAGGTACAACTGAAGATATAGATTTTCAGTGGATTATAGATGGTCCTGAGCTTCTTACAGTTAATAGTATAGATGCAGCAATCACTATCTCAACTCCTGGCCAATATAATGTCTCTCTTATATCTAATTATGATGATTGTATCGATACAATGACAATTGAAGATTATTTTGAAGTAGCAGAAAATCCTAACGTGGTTTTTGAGATTAATGATGATCAATTATGTGAAAATGTTGTCGTATCATTTACCAATAATACGACCATATCATATGGTGAATTGACTACTTGGGAGTGGAATTTTGGAGATGGAACTACGTCTTCAGAGTTTGAACCAACACATGCCTATAATGATATTGAAGGACATACAGTAACACTTATTGGATACACAGATAAGGGTTGCCAAGGTGAATACATGGCAAGTTTTGATGTTCTGCCAAGTACTAGTGCTTTGGCTGGAGATGATATACTGATTTGTATCGGTGATCAAGTAAAATTAGAAGGTACGGTAATAAATTTGTTAGAAGGAGGTAGTTTTTATTGGGAAAATGGTCTTAATATGAGTTGTACAGATTGTTATTTTCCAACAGTGTCACCAGAAATAAGTACAGAATATATTTTTGTAGGCGTACATCCTAATGGTTGTGTATCTCGAGATACAGTGTATGTAGAAGTTATCCCTACTCCTGGACCAGAATTAGATTTAATTGTTGACTCTATTATATGTCTTGGAGCTACAAGTATTATTAATGTTGTAAATTTTGATGACAATTTAGAATATATTTGGAATCCAAATACAGATTCTCAGGATTGCTACTCTAATTGTGATTCTGTGATAGTAAACCCTACTGAAAACACAACTTATGCTGTTACAGTTTATAACGAATATGGATGTTTTAAAAGTGACTCGGTCGTTGTAGCAGTTGAGTCCTCTTTTGTAGAGTTTTTACCTAACCTTAGAGGTATTTGTGAAGGATCAACAACAACTATAAGTATTATTGAAGGTGATAATCCTATGTGGACTCAAGATGATGATATAGATTGTATGTCTTGTTCTGAAATAACGGTATCTCCTGACATCTCAAAATATTATAGCTTGACAGTAGAGTCGCCTCTTGGCTGTAAATATTTAGATTCTATTGAAGTGGTTATCGTGCCTGATAATAGTGCAATAGCCGGAGATGATGATGTGATATGTGCTGGAGAGCCAGTGGTATTATCTGCTCAGGGTATTGGTGATCCTAGTTGGAGTTTAGATGGAACAATTGACAATGATACCGTTTATAATACTACTGCATATCCATTGAGTACAGGATATATTAACCTTAAAGTAGTTTTTGACGAATGTCTTCAAGAAGATAGTCTGTTTGTCAAAATCCATACACATGCTGATATATCAGCAACTGGAGACACTATTTGTGAAGGAGACGTTGCATATTTAGGTGCTTCAGGAAGAGCAGATAGATATGAGTGGCATCTCAATCAAAAAGATACTTTATATACTCAGGATATAGAAGCAGAACCAAAGTTTTCTCAATACTATAAAGTCATAGGAAAGTATAGAACATGTATTCCAGATACTTCTTATTCATATGCTTATGTGCATGCGCATATTGATTATGAAATTAATGAGACCAACTACCTATTACATTTAAATGATAAAATAGATATTGAACCAAGGTATGACGAAAATAGAGATTATTCTTATAACTGGTCTCCTTCTGATGGACTTGATTGTGATGATTGTCCTGCACCAAAAATTAGCAACATTTTAGAACGTAAAGATTATGAACTTATCGTTATTGATGAAGAAACAGGTTGTGAACGAGCATACGAAATTAATGTAAGATTTAAAGAGGAATGTACTGCCGAAGTATTTCACCTTGCTAATGTTTTTTCGCCTAATGGCGATGGCAACAATGATGAATTTGCCATGAAAACATTCAACCCCGATGAATTTATATCAATGCGTATATTTGATAGATGGGGAGCTTTAATTTTCACAACTACTGATATTAATACTGGCTGGGATGGGAAGTATCTAAATCAAAATATTATATCCGGTGTATATGTATATCAAGTACAATTGATATGCCCGTATAGTGGCGAAGAATATTCAATCTTAGGAGATGTTACGGTTGTTAATAATCAATAGGTTTCATTCAAAACATCGTAGATGTTTTTTAACATAAGGTGACTACCTGAGTCAAGATTGACTGAGTATATTCATCCTACGTGTCTCATATTATAGTCGATTAATAGCGACGGCATAGAGCAATTTTCCTTTGTTATCTCATAAAATATGAACAGCTTTTTTATAATGACTGCAGCGCAGTCACCTAACGTTATATCATTTTATATGTGTTTTAGAATATTGAACGATACCAATTTAGAACATACCTATTCATTAGATGACTACTTGTAGTCAGTTTTAATGATGAAATTGAAATGTTAATCTAAATATAAATTATCAATGCAGCGTTTTTTATGTTTTTATTATCTTTTATGTGATATTTAATTTGGAAAAGAATAATTTAAATAATAAAAATGAAAAATATAGTATTAATTTTTTGTGTTACAATTACAACTTTTATAAGCCTTTCGGCTCAGTGTTCGCTTACTAATTTTTCAGTTACGTTTAATGAAGATTTATGTATTGGAGAGACTGGTGGTGTGGATTTTGAATTTGAAGGAACCAACTTTGGACTCAATGGATTCACAGTATCATCTGGGCCGATATCCCAAGGATATGAATTAGGGGATGACTATATTTTATATCTATTTTCCGATTGTGTAGATTCATACACCGTTACAATTACAGATAATGATGACCCGGACTGTACGTTATCTGTTGAGGTAGACCCTATTTGTTGTCCTTGTGAATTGAGTTACGATTTGATAGTAGAAACGAGTGATTGTATAGATGGTGAATTTTTTAATGCAACATTAGATTTTAGTCCTGTAGTAGGCTCTTGTCTTTGGTACGATTGGGATTTAAATATGAATGACAATCCAATAACATATGAATATAGTGAAACTGATGATATTTATAGTGCCGATGACCTATATTCTGAAGATTCTTTACTCATTTTTAGTTTTTGTAATCAAGGTAGTGGTGGAGAGTGTTTTTCTGATACGGTTGTAAATCCATGTTATAATCTGTGTACAATATCCAATGTATCTGCTACATTAGAGACTTGTATAGATGGCTTGTTTGATATTATAATAGATTTTGAATACAACGATGGCGTAAGTGACAATTTTGAGATAGTAGGAAATGGAGATAATTATGGAACATATTCATATGATGATTTGCCGATTACGCTTACAGGAATAAGTGCGGATTGTACAACAGATTATGAGTTTGTAGTTAATGATAATGAAGAAGATGGATGTGGTGCATATACAGAAATAGGAGAAGTATGTTGTGAGAGTGAAGAATGTGCACTTGATGATTTGTCAATATCTGTTGGAACGTGTAATGAAGGTATTTTTGAAATAGAAATAAACTTTAATTATACAGGAACGACTAATCCAAGTTTTGATTATGAGATACCAGGAGTTATCAGTGGTTTTTCTTCATTTGCTGATTTACCATTGATACTTACCATTGAGAATACAACAACCTCCGAATTAGAGCTGTATATCAATGAAAACGATAATCCAAATTGTGCAATTAGTGGAGATTTTGAAAACCCATGTTTTGATCAAACACCGGATTGTGTGATAGACGATGTGACAGCCGAAGTAATCAATTGTGCAGAAGGGATATTTGATGTGATAATAGATTTTGAATACAACGATGGCGTAAGTGACAATTTTGAGATAGTAGGAAATGGAGATAATTATGGAACATATTCATATGATGATTTGCCGATTACACTTACAGGAATAAGCGCGGATTGTACAACAGATTATGAGTTTGTAGTTAATGATAATGAAGAAGATGGATGTAGTGCATATACAGAAATAGGAGAAGTATGTTGTGAGAGTGATAATTTAATCTCTACTATTAATATAGAACCAGTGACACTAAATAATTTATTGTTCTTCAGTTTTATTGTTGATCACAATGCAACAGAAGGATGTGATATTGATGTATTTATTGATGATTTATATGATGGCACTCTTTCTTGGGACAAATTTAATTACCAATTAGGAGGATATGATTGCGATGATAATAGTATTCTAAATATTAAATTAATCAATAATTGCACTGCGGTAAAATTTGAATTTGACTTGGATTTAAGTCTTTATATGTGCTCTATAACATCTATTGAAGAAGATATAAAATCTAAATATAGAATAGATATATCAAACAATATGTTGACAATTAGCAATAATAACAATTATGATGTCACATTAAATATAGTTGATATAAATGGTAGGGTTATAACTTCACGTTCTACCTTTAATAATAGTAATAGAGTTGATGTTTCTAGTTATATCAATGGTGTATATGTAGTTGTAGTCCAAGATAAACATAGTAATCTATATTATACTCAAAAAATAGTAATTGTGAAGTAAAGTAGTTTTGTTTGGTTATAAATTAAAAGTCCATTGCGAATATCGCAATGGACTTTTTGAGTTTTACTGAATAAAGATTATAATAGTTTATTACAAGCAATATTCATTGTTTTTTATTAGGACTTCTGCAACTTTACGTCTCATTTCTTTAACATTGATAAGTGGATAGTTGGTATATTGTCTAAGACCTGCAATATAGCCAGATTGTAAGTCTTCAGGGATAAAAGAGCCAATAGCGTCTAATCCTGTTTTGTATATTTTGTGATTGGTATCATAAAACGCTGCCATTATCACCGCATTATAAACATCTATTGATTGATTCCCATTTTTAGCATCGTTGATTTTGATAACCCTAAGTATAGCAGACTCTAGTCCAAAGATATCTATTACAAGATCCGCTATATTCATTAATAATTCTTGTTCTTTTCTTAAATCAAGATTTCCTTCCATCATCATTTTTGCTGCAGTACCTAAAACCATAAAAAGTGCTTTTTTATAATTTGCGATAGCTTTTAATTCAGATTGGTAAGCTCCTTCAAAAGTAGATTCGTCTTTTTTACCTTCTTTTAATTCACTTTGTACTGCCAGAGCTGGGGTCATTATATCTAATTGACCTTTCATTGCTCTTTTTAATAAAGTATTTACGATAACCATTCTATTGATTTCGTTAGTTCCTTCAAATATTCTATTGATTCGACTATCTCTATATGCTCTTGCTATATATCCTTCTTCAGAATATCCCATTCCACCATGGATTTGCACCCCTTCATCAACACAAAAATCTAAAACTTCTGATGCTAATATTTTTATAATAGAGCATTCTATAGCGTACTCTTCTGCAGCATTGAGTTTTGAATCACTAAAGGACTGACCTTCTTCTTTAAGGGCATTAATTTTCCGATTGATCAGTTGAGATGTTCTATATACAGCACTTTCGGCAACAAATGATTGAATAGCCATCTCTCCAATCTTATGTTGTATTGCTCCAAAACTACTAATCAATACTTTAAATTGTTTTCTTTCATTGGCATATTGAATGCTTTTTGAAGTAACTTTTTTACATCCTCCTACAACCGAAGTGCCTAATTTAAATCTTCCAATATTGAGTACATTAAATGCAATATGATGTCCTTTACCTATAGTGCCAAGTATGTTTTCTATTGGTACTTTTACATCTTCTAAAAAAACCATTCTTGTAGAAGATCCTTTTATTCCTAATTTTTTTTCTTCAGCTCCAAATGACAAACCTTTTGTACCACGCTCTACAATTACCCCAGTAAATTTGTCACCATCCACTTGTACAAATACAGTAAAAATATCAGCAAACCCAGCGTTGGTAATCCACATTTTTTGACCGTTAAGAATATAATGCTTGCCATCTTCTGTTAACATTGCTGTCGTCTTGGCAGACATAGCATCCGAACCACTTGAAGGTTCTGTTAGACAATAAGATGCTTTGTATTCTCCAGTTGCCAACTTAGGTAAATATTTTTTCTTCTGTTCTTCAGTACCAAAATATAATATTGGTAACATTCCTATACCAGTATGTGCACTACAAGCTACTGAGAAAGAACCTGATGGACCTACTGCATCACCAATTATTGTATTGGTATTGAAGTCCATTGCCATTCCACCTAAATTTTCTGGCATATGGGTACTTAATAACCCAAGGTCACCAAATTTTTTGAGTAATGTGCCACAAATGTTATCTTCTTGTTTTTCAATCTTATCTATATTAGGATAGATTTCTGTCTCTACAAAGTCAGTAACCGTTTCTATTATCATTTTTTGCTCTTCTGAAAAATCTTCAGGAAAAAATGTATAAGCTGAATCAGTTGGATTTATTAAAAAACCAGCTCCATTTATTGTCTTCATTGTATTGCTCATAATTGTAAAGTATTATTAATTTAACTCAAAGTATATAAAATATTTTAAAAAAACAAGTTATAATAGCTTATTTTATCTAGTTTTATTTATATATATCAAATATTTGAATGATAAAAATTTAACTCTAAGTTAAATTTTTAAAAATAGAATTTTATAAAACCATCCGTTCTATTTTTTTTACAAAACTTCGACAAATAATTTTCAGACAAATAATCGATTATAGTTTAAAACTCTTAAATTTACAATACCAAACCAAAAAACTATTAATATGAGTAACACTATACTCCATGATGTGATCATCACAGCTGATATGTCTTCTATTTTTGAAGCCATTTCGGAGCCTAAACATTTAAATAATTGGTGGACCCAAAAATGTACAGGCATTGCCAGAATAAATTCTAAATACAATTTACATTTTAATGAATCATACGATTGGTATGGTACAGTTACAGTTTGTATTATAGACAAATCTTTCTCTATCTCTATGACAGATGCTACCACAAAATGGATGGGGACTACTTTTGGTTTTAATATAGAACCAATTGATAGTGAAAAAACAAGATTAAAATTTTTTCATAAAGATTGGAAAGAAATTGATGAAGATTTTCGGCATACAAGTTATTGCTGGGCAATATTACTTAGTCATTTAAAAGATTATCTTGAACAATCAATAATTTTACCTTTTGAAAAGAGAGGAGATTGTTAAAAATATAAGGACCAAGTAGTGAGCTGTATTTCAAAAGACCTATAATAGTAATATTTTGCTACTAATTTTTTATGTGTTGTATTGATGTATTATATTTGAAATATAAAGTTGCTCAAACTTGTATTAATCAATGCTAAATCTTAATCTTACATCTAACAATTGATACTCACCAATGGCAAAAAGAAATTACCCTGACGGATATATAGAAATAATAGGTGCAAGAGAAAATAATCTCAAAGATATATCAATAAAAATACCTCGAAATCAATTGGTTGTTATTACTGGGATTAGCGGCAGTGGCAAATCATCATTAGCGTTTGATACCTTGTATGCAGAGGGTCAAAGAAGGTATATGGAGACATTTTCGAGCTATGCCCGCCAGTTTTTGGGATCAATGGAAAGACCAGATGTAGAAAAAATTGAAGGGTTAAGTCCAGTGATTTCAATAGAACAAAAAACTACTTCTTGGAATCCCAGATCTACAGTTGGTACAACTACAGAAATATATGATTTTTTGAGATTGTTATTTGCCCGAGCTAGTGATGCATATAGTTATGTCACAGGAAAAAAAATGGTAAAATATACCGACAATCAGATAATTGATGATGTTTTTAAAAACTACTTAAATAAAAAAATAATAATCCTTGCACCACTTGTGAGATCGAGAAAAGGTCATTACCGAGAACTATTTGATCGAGTAAGAAAAAAAGGATATACGAAAGTTAGAATTGATGGTGAAGTTATTGATTTAGTACCTGGTATGCAGATTGATAGATACAAAGTTCATGATATAGAGCTTATTATAGATAGATTAAAAGTAGAAGAAGTAAAAAGAGAGCGTATATCTAACTCCTTAGAGACGGCTATGAAAATGGGAGAGAACTTTATATATATCATGGAACATGGTAAATTGAAGTTGACTGCATTTAGCAAACAATTGATGGATGCAGAATCTGGAATGAGTTATGAAGAACCATCTCCTAATTCATTTTCTTTTAATTCTCCATATGGGACTTGTCCTGCTTGTCGCGGATTAGGAAAGCTACACAAACCAGATTTAGAAAAAATAATTCCTGATTATAAAAAGTCTATTAATGAGCAAGGAATCAAACCATTTGGCGAAGTTAGAGACAATACAACATTCAAACAGATAAAGTCAATAGCTAAAAAATTTGAGTTTGATTATGATACGCCAATAAAAAAAATACCATCAAAAGCATTGGATATATTACTCTATGGAGGCGAAAAAAAATTATCAATAAATACTGGGTTCTCTACCCATGATATGGTATATAATCTTGCTAGTGAAGGAATAGTTAATATGCTTGAAAGATGGTACAAAAGTACGAAATCTGAAAAAATTAGAAACTGGGCAGAAGATTTTATGACAGTTATGATATGCCCTGAATGTGAAGGGTATAGACTAAAAAAATCATCTCTATCGTTCAAAATTAATGATAAGCATATCGGGCAATTAGCCAATATGGACCTTGATAAACTTTATGAATGGTTTGATACAATTGACAACAGATTGACCACCCGACAAAAAACAATATCTAAAGATGTTGTCAAAGAAATTAAACTAAGATTAGAGTTTTTATTGGAAGTTGGACTTAATTATCTCAATCTTAATAGACCTACTCGTACACTTTCTGGAGGAGAGTCACAACGTACTAGACTGGCTACTCAGATAGGGTCTCAACTTACTGGGATTACTTATATCATGGATGAGCCAAGTATAGGATTGCATCAAAGAGATAATCAAAGATTGATAAATGCGCTTAAAAACTTAACAGAAATAGGCAACACGGTATTAGTAGTTGAGCATGATAAAGATATTATGCTTGCGAGCGATTATCTTATAGATATGGGGCCTGGTGCTGGAAAAAATGGAGGAGAGATTGTTGCTGCAGGTCATCCAAGTGAATTTAAAAAAATAAAGACTATCACGGCTAACTACCTTGCTGATAGAGTACGTATTGAAATTCCTAAAGAAAGAAGAAAGGGCAATGGTAACAAGCTTGTATTATCTGGAGCAACTGGAAACAACTTGCAAAATGTAAAATTGCAATTACCTTTGGGTACATTAATCTGTGTAACTGGTGTCTCTGGAAGTGGAAAATCTTCGCTGATAAATTCTACCCTATATCCTATTTTGAGAAAACATTTTTATAGATCTACTAGGAGACCATTGCCTTATAAATCTTTAAAAGGATTGGAACATATTGATAAAGTTATTGAAATTGACCAATCTGCTATTGGTAGAACACCAAGGTCTAATCCAGCAACATATACAGGAATATTTGGAAACATAAGAAATATATTTACAGGATTACCTGAGGCAAAAATACGAGGATATAAAGCAGGTCGGTTTTCATTTAATGTAAAAGGGGGACGATGTGAAGTCTGCCATGGTGCAGGTAAAAAAGTTATAGAAATGAATTTTCTCCCAGACGTTTTGGTCGATTGTGAAAACTGTATGGGAAGAAGATACAACCGAGAAACTCTAGAAATTTTATATAAAGGAAAATCTATTTCTGATGTTTTGGACATGACTGTAGAAGAGGCAACAATTTTTTTTAAAAGCATACCTTCAATTTTTAGAAAACTTAATACACTTAACAGTGTAGGACTTGGATATATCACCCTTGGACAACAAGCAACAACCCTTTCAGGAGGTGAAGCTCAGCGTGTCAAACTCTCTCTTGAATTATCAAAAAGAGATACTGGACAAACATTGTATATATTAGACGAACCAACAACGGGCTTACACTTTGAAGATATACGGCACCTTATAGGAGTACTCGACAGATTGGTGTCAAAAGGTAATTCTGTGGTCATTATTGAGCATAATATGGATATAATCAAAATAGCTGATCATATCATCGATATTGGACCAGAAGGTGGTCGTGGTGGTGGCAATATCTTGTTTGCTGGCACACCAGAAAAATTAGCGAAAGTAGAAGGAAGCCATACAGGCAAATACTTAGCAATGGAGTTGTATTGATGAGAAAAGCAGCAGAACTGATACTTCTAATTATTATCAATAAGAGACAATGATATCATTCTTTCTTCTAAATATTTTCTAGAATCATTTATTTCACCATTGATATATTTTTCTATCATTAAGCTAGCTATAGGTGCAGCTATAGATCCTCCAAAACCTCCATTTTCGACATAGACAGCAATTGCAATTTTAGGGTTTTCTTTGGGTGCAAATGCAAAGAAAACAGAATGATCTTTACCTCTATTTTCAGATGTACCTGTCTTGCCACAAAGTTCTATGCCAGGAATGTTAGCCAAGCGTGCAGTACCTTGAGTAGCAACCAATGACATTCCTTTTATAATAGGTGCAAAATATTCACTATTTATCCCAGTGTGCTTTGGGATGACAAAATCATCTTTTAAATTAAATTCATCTTTAAGAAAACTTTTAACTAGATGTGGTGTAAAATAGTGACCCCTATTTGCAAGAATAGCAGCCAAGTTTGCCATTTGTAGTGTCGTGAATTGTAATTCTCCTTGACCGATACCCAATGATAATATGTAAGTGCTCCTCCATCCGTTATATATATGCTTATATTGGTCGTCATAGTAAGCTGTAGTAGGTATAAATCCAGGAGCTTCTGTATGATAATCTATTCCTAATTTATGCCCCAAACCAAAGCTATTCAAATAATTGACCAATGTGTCTAATCCGACACCAGGAGTAGAATAACCATAACTATCTATAAACTCTCTCAGCGTCTGATAAAAATAACTATTGCAAGAATGCTGGATGGCAATAGTCGTGTTATAAGGCGTAGGATGTTGGTGACATTTTTGCACATAGAGCCCTTTACTATCTACTTCATAAGTACCATCACAGTATATAGTTCTATTAGGAATCAATACTCCTTTTTGGAGAGCGACAAGTGCCATTACTGTTTTAAAAAGTGAGCCTGGAGGATACATAGCCATTACAGAACGATCAAATAATGTACGATATGTGGTATCTTGACTAAGAGAGTCATAAGCAACACTTCTATTTCTATTCAAATTAAGTAAATTAGGATCATAACTTGGTAAGCTCATCATCGTCAGTACTTCGCCAGTAGAGGGTTCTATTGCGACGATAGACCCTACTTTGTTACTCATTAATGATTCCCCATATTTTTGTAAATCCAGATCTAATGTAGAAATGATATCAGATCCCGAAATTGCTGAGGAGTCAAGACTGCCACCATCAAAAGTACCAACATTTCTGCCTAAATTATCTTTAAGGACATAACCGACTCCTTTTTTACCTTTGAGTGCAAATTCATAAGTTCTTTCGAGTCCTGATCTTCCTATATAATCTCCATTGTTGTATGTCCCAGTAGGGTTGGACGAAATATCTTTTTTATCTACTTCACCCATAAAACCAAGGACATGGGCACCATTAGAATGTGGGTAGGTTCTAATAATTCGTTCAATTGGGTAGAATCCAGGAAACTTATGCAAGTGCTCTTGAAATAAGGAGTATTGTTCCGGTTTTATTTTTGATAAAAAAGTGAATTGTATCGCTTTATGATATCTAGCACTATTCCAGTTTTTATTAATTTTTTTATCAAATGTTTCTTTATTAATACCAAGTAGAAGGCATAATTGAGCAGTATCTAATTGTTTTGATACATTATTATATACAACTTTAATATCATAAATTGTACTGTTAGATACGATCAATTTACCATTCCTATCATAGATCAACCCTCGTGCAGGGTATTTGATATTTTTACCCAAAGTTGTCCTCCGGGCTTGCTCTTTATATTTGGTACTAAATATCTGAAGCTGTGCCATTTTTCCAACAAGGATAAACGAACAAATACCAAAAAAATAGAGTATTATTTTTGCTTTAATATTCAATAAAACAGATTTTTATTAATCATTACAAATATTAGTTCTTAGGTCTAAAAATTAGCAATATTAAAATCACAATCATGGAGGATGCTAAAAAACTAAATATAGTATTCATAATTATTTCAAAAAAGAAAACAAATGAAAACGCTTCTACACTAAAATAAAACAGTAAATGAAGCCCTAATAGTATACTACCATAAATAATAAACCAATTGATATTCATGTTTTCAATTGTTGGACTTCCTTTAGTCTTATAACCTTCTCGTGGCTCTAAAAAATCCAAAACATGACCTCTCATATAAGCGGTAAATACACTTGCACTTGCGTGCACACCCAAACTATCATAAAAAATATCTACAAAAAAACCAATCAAAAAACCAAGAAATATAATTAATGGTCTTGACATTTTTATTGGTAATAATAGAATAAAAAGTGGGTAAACTATAAAATGTATAAATGCAAAATCTCCCCAAGTAAATGCTATTCGTTTGAATATTAATACTTGCGTTAATGCTAAAAGAAAAAATCTGATAATATTTGCCGATACGATACTATTCATTCTCTAAGTTTTCTATCATTTTTTGCTCTTTAGCTAATCTATTGTTTATTACATATCCTACTTTACTATTTTGTACATCATTTATAAGTTTTACAATAATTTTATAATCACTAGAACCTTTGTTGATAGAAAACGTCTCAATTGTGCCGACTATCAAATCCTTAGGAAAAATTGTTGAATAGCCATTTGTGACAACCGTATCCCCAATAGATATTTTGACATGTTTAGGAATTGCTGAAAGCACCATATGTCGAGCACCACTATTTTGCCAGGATAGACTGCCAGGATAAGCAAATGGCCTGACGGTACAGCTGATTTTAGTCTGACTATTAAGGATTGATACTGCATGTGTATAGTGGTCACTTACGTTTTTTACAATACCCAATAATCCAACTTCAGATATAACACCCATATCTTTTTTAATTCCATCGATTTTTCCTTTATCAAGAGAAATATGATTGTTGTGAAGCTGAAAAGTGTTTTTTACAATTCTGGCAGAAATAAGTTTGTATTGAAGAGAATCATTATCTATTGTGGTCACTACATCTTTTGTATTGATAAATAATTCCATTAAATGTGCATTGTGATTTGATAAGCTATCGTTCGTTTCTTGAAGGGAAATATAACTTGTCCATTGATTAAATCTTCCATCTATAATATTAGAATAAAAACTAGAAGAGTGGAGAAATATTTCTTTATGCCCTTTGTTAAAATTGACAATGAGTAAAAAACAAATTAATTGTAAAAAAATAAAGGAAATAAAAGCCCCAAATCTAACAAAAAACAGCAATACGTTTTGCATAATTATTTGGGTATATGATTAATAATACTGTAAGATTACACAAAAGTACTTAAGTAGTTTTAATTATTAAATATTTTTATTTCTAATTTTACTAAAAGTCACTACTTTTAGTAAGTTTTCACCATATGATAGCAAGGACTATAATCAAATTATAAATCTTTTCTGTATTGTCTATTGTGTATGGTTTTATATGCATTGGTATAATCTAGTTCTTCGTTTTTCTTCTTAAGAACCTCAGGAGACAAAGGGTGTGTATGACCAAATATAGTCCAATATGATGCTTTTGTCATAGCATCAAAGTGAATAATATTATAATAATATTGATGTGTTTGAAGTACATTAAGACCAATAAAAAAAGTTAGTATAATCGAAAATACAATATAACGCTTTTTTAAGATTTTATCAATAAAAAACGCAATGCCAAAACTCATCAACACACTTGATTCTATCAATGCCCTCATACCAAAACTACCTCCATACCACCAACACCACCAACTAGATATAACATATAGATTTATTACCATAAATAGTGCGGCTCCCCAAAAAACAGGGTGTTTTTTTCCATATATCCATCCTATTAACCCAAAGAAAAGAATTGGTGACCATACAAACCACCCTTTACGATAACTAAACAACACCTTCCATATTAATGGGTCTGACCAGAAAAATGGTTCGCTCCCGTATGGACTACTCATACTTCCTGTCTGACTGTATATATACCATACTTGTGGGAGTATGGGTATAAGCAATAAGACTATGCCAATAAAAAAATAGTGCTTTTTTGAAAATACGACTTTAAATGGTTTTATGATATCATCAAAGGTTTTTACACCCCATAATAAAGGCACTAATAAAAATATGATATTGGTAATTCTTACGGATGCTATTAATCCCCCAAGAATACAAAGCCAATAAAAATATTTACTTTTAT